>NZ_CAWVOK010000024.1:0-45995 GCF_963930935.1 Candidatus Xenohaliotis californiensis | reverse complement strand
CGTAGCTCAGCTGGTAGAGCAACTGACTTTTAATCAGTGGGTCGTGTGTTCGAATCACACCGAGATCATAAATAAAACTCCACAATAATTTTAGCAACATGGCAGGACATTCAAAATATGCCAACATCAAACATCGTAAGGCAGCCCAAGATAATAAAAGAACTAAACATTTTACAAAAATAACACGACTTGTATTTGTTGCTGCAAAGCATGGTGGCTCAAATGTTGAAAATAATCCTGCGTTAAGATTGGCAATAACAAAAGCCAAGCATTACAATCTGCCAAAAGACCGTATAGACAAAGCTATAAAAAATGCTACATCAACTTCAGTAAGTGAAAATTATGAAGAAATGCACTATGAAGGCTATGGTGCAAATGGAGTAGCAATTATAGTTCATGCTCTAACAGACAATAAAAACAGAACAGCTTCAGAAGTTAGATCAATTTTTTCTAAATTTAATGGCAACCTTGGCATAGATGGAAGCGTAAGCCACATATTTAATATTGTTGGAATGCTTAAGTATAGCAATGTGGATAATGAAAAAATCTTTAATGTTGCAACAGAGGCTAATGCATTGGATGTTGTATCCAATCAAGAAATAAACATAAACAATGAGGAAGAAAATATCACTAAAGTACTATGCATAGCCAAAGAACTTAATTCCACTAGAATGCAGCTAACTAAAGAATTTAATGACCCAGTTGAATCATCTATAGTTTGGATGCCACAAACTTTTGTTGAACTTCCCCTAGATAAAGCAGATATAATTATAAAAATGATTAATGCCTTAGAAGATATTGACGATGTACAAAGCGTTGATAGCAACCTAAAAATAGTTGAGTAGATGAACATAGCAATAATTGGTGCCACTGATAATATTGGTCGTGAAATATGTGATATAATGGCCAGTGAAAAATTTTCTATAAAAAATATTATAGCTATAGCACCAAACGAATCATTTGAAAAAACAATAAGCTTTGGTAAAGATCGTATAAAAACAAAAGCATTATCAGACTATGATTTTCATATGGTTGATATTGCAATTTTTACCACTGGCGAAGGTGTGTCAGAGTTCTTCATAAAAAAAGCCATTGATGCCAATTGCATAGTAATTAACAACACTCCAATATATTGCAACACAAACAACATACCACCACTTGTTTATGGCGTAAATAATAAACTACTAAACACTAGGCCAAATATAAGCATCATATCAAACCCAAGCTGTATTGCAATTCAAGCTAGTATTATAGCAGATGCACTAAGTGTCTTAGGTAAAATTACATCTATAAATATATCCACCTACCAATCCACATCAGGAATGGGCAAAAAAGCAATGGATGAGCTGTACAGCCAGACAAAAGCAAAATTCACCTTTGAACAAGTTGCACCCACAATATTCCCAAGAACAATTGCATTTAATTGTATTCCATTTATTGGAGAAACCTGTGATGATGGCTATACCACTGAAGAATATATGATAGCCAAAGAAATTAACTCTATACTTGAAGCTAACATCCCAATAGACATAACATGTGTTCATACACCAACATTCAATTCGCATGGTATGACATTGAACATAAGATTTAAAGATAGTATAAACATACAAGCAGCACGTATAGCGCTAAATGAACAAGAGCAAATAGTTGTTGCACAACAAAACACAGAATATATAACAAACATAGATTGCATAGGTGAAGATGCTATATTTGTATCACGTCTGCGGCAAAATAAGCAATCTAGTAACACCATAACTATGTGGGCAATGACAAACAATCTGCGCAAAGGATCTGCTTTAAACATAGTGCAAATTGTAAAGTGCATAATAGAAAAATCTACCAATGTTCAAGCTACTTGAACCTATTGCAGAAAAATCTAGACCAATACTAGCCATAGGAAATTTTGATGGTGTGCATTTAGGTCATCAAAAGCTACTACATACCACTGTAAAAATTGCAAAACAGTACAAACAACCTGCAGTTGCACTTATATTTTATCCACATCCCAAAGCAACACTTCTCAACATAAAAAATGAGCTTTATATAAACAACATTAGAATAAGAATTAAAAAAATTATTAACATTGGCATAAAAAGTATTTATATAATTCGCCCAAATCATAAGATACTCAGCACCACTCCAATATCATTCATAAATAAAGTATTAATAAATCAAATAAAAACATTACAGATTGTAGTAGGAGAAAACTTCTATTTTGGCCATAATCGTACTGGCAACACTAAGCTCTTATCTAAGGAGTTGCATAAATATAATGTTAGAGTAAATATTGTACCTTTGTATCAAGTTAACAATAAAACTTGCTCATCAACAATCATAAAACAGATGATCAAAAAAGGTTGTATTAAAATAGCAGAAAAAATGCTTGGAGATAGCTACACTATAGGTGGAAGAATCATCAAAGGAGCCCAAAAAGCTCGTACAATTGGCTTTCCAACAGCAAATATTAATATAGAAAATATCGTACATCCACCATTTGGTGTTTATGCTGCAGAAATCAGTATTAATAATGCCATATACTTACCAGCAGTGGTTAATATTGGCATACGACCAACAATGTGCAATAATAAAAATCCATTACTTGAAGCACACATATTAGATTTTAATCAAAATATATATGGTGCTTTTTGCATTGTAAAAATCAAAAATTTTATCAGAGCTGAGCAAAAATTTCAATCACTGTATCAGCTAACACAACAAATAAAACTTGATGTTGAAAAAATCAGACAACAAAGTTAGATTTTATCTAAAGTAATAGTTAAATACTTTCTTAATAGTAAAAACTATTAGATAATCTTGCTATAGTCTAATAAAAAAGCTAAATTTAAAAAGTTTATAGAAACAAAGGTATTGTATATGCAAGCCAATCAGAAATATTTAAAATAAATTAATATGCAAAAACCAGAAGTAATTTCACTTTTCTCAGGATGTGGTGGTTTAGATTTGGGATTCCATTTGTCAGGATTTAAAATTGTTTATGCAAATGACATTGCAAAAGCTGTACAAAAAACCTATGAATATAATCTTGGTCAAATAGAAATATGTGACATAAAATATGTAAAAAAAGAAGCACTACCTAATTGTGATATAGTGCTTGCAGGTATTCCATGTCAACCATTCTCAAATGCTGGTAAACGTGAGTCAACATCAGGTAAGCATGGCAACCTATTTCAAGAAGTTATACAAACTGTAGAGATAAAACAACCAAAAATCTTGCTACTTGAAAATGTACGAGGATTTTTAAGTGCAAGAGATGAAAATAAACTATTGATGCCATTGCGTATGAAGCTAGAACTTAAAAAAATTGGATATAAATTCTTCTACAAACTACTAAACTCATCAGATTATAATGTACCGCAAAATAGGTACAGGGTATTTATAATTGGAATTAGAAATGACATTCATAAAGATTTTACATTTCCATATCCTAATCCAAACAAATTGAAATTAACAATTGATCATATATTGAGCATGCCGAAACCCCAAGATGAAGAAGATGAGGTATGGCAACTACCACCTCAATCTGCTAACTTAATCAAACACATACCAGAAGGTGGATCATGGCGAGATGTGTCTTATGAATTATTGCCAGCTAGAATGCAAAAAATAAGAGATGATCCTAAAAATAAAAATAATTCATCTGCTTTCTACAGAAGATTTGCAAGAAAAGAGATAATGGGCACCATAACATCAAGAGCAACTCCAGAAAGATCTGGCATAACACACTCTACACTGCATAGACGCTATTCTGTTAGAGAGATAGCAAGATTTCAATCATTTCCTGATAGTTTTAAATTTATTGGCACTTCTGTAGTGCAAAAATATAAAATGATAGGAAATGCAGTGCCAGTAAAACTAGCGGAGTGCATTGCTAAAAAAATTATGGTGGATTTCTTTAGCTAAAATATATACAAAATCTTTATTTAAATATTATTTTAAGATGATAAAATAATATTATACATAAAAAATCCAAACCCATTACCAGATGAGCTAATGTCAAAAGAAAATGTAGCATCATTCAACAAAGCACTGCAAATATTTTGTGAACTGCAAAATTGGCAGATAAAATCAGCTGTTGTTTTATCTTATTGTCATTAAAAAGCATGCTAGTTAATCTTTGTGTCTCAATCTACTTTCATACACTTATCAACATACGTGCACAATCTTCAATATACTCTCTAATTGAGCATAGAAAAATTACTGCCTCATGCCCATCAATAATTCTATGATCGTAAGACAGGGCTACATACATCATTGGACGAACCTTAACCTCACCATCAACTACCACAGCTCTATCTTTAATTGCATGCAAACCTAAAATAGCTGATTGTGGTGGATTAATTATTGGCGTAGATAACAATGAGCCGAAAACACCGCCATTTGTTATAGAAAATGTACCACCAGTTAAATCATCTATTGCTATAGTGCCATTCTTAGCTTTGTTGGCATATACTTTAATATCTCTCTCAATTGCCACAACATCCATGATGTCTGCATTATGAATAATTGGAACAACCAATCCTTTGTTAGTTGAAACTGCCACACCTATATCCACATAATTTCTGTGTAGCACATATCCATTATCAATTGATGCATTAACTATTGGTACTTCTAATAGAGCCATTGCAGCAGCTTTAACAAAAAATGAGGTAAAACCAAATTTTATTTTATGTTTTAATAAAAAGTTATCCTGATGCTTATTTTTAAGCATCAACAATGAGCTCATATCAATTTCATTAAAAGTTGTCAAAATAGCAGCATCATTTTGTGATTGTTTTAATCTTTCTGCTATACGACTACGCAGTCTTGTCATCTTAATACTCTTCTCTTCTCTTGTGCGCATAGATAAATCTCGTGTCTTACTCATGGCAAAATCATTATCTATGGGTGACTTGTTTGTATTGCTATCTATATCACTTTCCTTACTATTTGTTTGCATAGCACTACTAGTATTTTTAGATCCTATATTGTCTTTTGCTAATGCTAAATCTTTATCGCTTGCTGAATGGCTTTCATTCTTATTAGACACATTGGCTAATTTAGCATCATTGCTTATGGCACCTTCTTGTATTACTGGATCTGTTGTTTGAGTTATATTTATTTTTGATTTACTCCTATCAGCTACATTTACATTATTAGCCACCACTTCATCATCCATGGTGCATAACAAAGCACCTATCTTAACTTCACTAGACTCCTGCACTATAAATTCAAGCAATTTACCATCTTTAGGTGCAACAACATCAACAGCAACTTTATCAGTCTCAAGTGTCATGATTACATCATCTTTCTTTACAACATCACCAGCATTTTTGTTAATTGAACCAACCACTGCATCTACAACTGATTCACCCATGGTTGGAACCTTAATTTCAATAATTGACATATAACTACCTATTTAACACACTATTTACTATCATTAACTGCATTACAGAATGCAATGCAGCATAACCAAAAGATGGTGCAGCCATTACTGGACGTCCAACATACTCCAATTCACATTTAATTCTTTGATTGGTTAAAATCTGATTTATAAAATCTCTAATAAAAAACCATGCCCCCATATTTTTAGGCTCTTCCTGTAGCCATATAAAAATTTTAGCATCTCGGTAACCATAATTTTGCAATATTTGGGCAATCTCTCTACTTGGAAATGGATATAAAATCTCTATTCTTATCACAGCAATATCATTATTATTGTCCATTGCACTAATTAAATCATAATATACTTTACCACTACAAAAAATGACCTTTCTAACATTGCCTATACATTTATCATGAATAATGGGCTTAAAATGTGTGCCAATAGCCATATCATTAATACTTGAAACAGCCATCTTGTGACGCAATAAAGATTTAACAGAAAAAATTATCAATGGTTTACGCAGCTTTGACATTGTTTGCATTCTTAAAATATGAAAATAATTAGCTGGTGTTGAGCAATTTACTACACGCATATTATTATTAGCACAAAGCTGCAAAAAACGTTCTACACGAGCTGAACTATGCTCTGGACCCTGTCCTTCATAGCCATGTGGCAAAAGCAGCACTAAACCACTAGATTGCAACCATTTAGACTCACTAGCAGACAAATACTGATCTATAACAATTTGTGCACCATTAGCAAAATCACCAAACTGTGCCTCCCAGATTACTAAAGTATTTTGGTCTGTGATGCTATAACCATACTCAAATGCCATGGCTGCATATTCAGATAACAATGAGTTATAAATGCTAAACACACCTTTACAAGTATTTATATTATGTAGTGGAATGTATTGTTTTTCAGTCTTTACATCCAATATTACAGCATGCCTTTGTGAAAAAGTACCCCTCCTACTGTCCTGTCCAGCAAACCTTATATTAAAGCCATCCAACAACAAAGAAGCAAAAGCTAAGAACTCTGCATTCGACCAATTGACACCATTTGCAAATAAATCAGCTCTCAATGACATGAAACGCTTTATCTGCTTGTTTACTGTAAATCCTTTGGGCAGATAAGATCCTTGTTTTGCTAATTTTTTCAGCAAATCAACATTAATACCAGTACGCATTGTAATGTTATCATTAATCTTCAAATTTATACCCCACTGATTAAATGGTGCAATTTTTAAAGACCAACCATTGGTTACATGTTTTAAAGCATCTTCCATTGCTTTATAATATAAGTTATATGTTTGTTTTATTTTATCATCAGAAAGAATATTTTCTGCCATTAGCTTTTTACCATAAATCTCAACAACTGAACATTTATTAGCAATAATGTTATACATAAGTGGCTGTGTAAATCGTGGTTCATCCATTTCATTATGACCATATTTTCTATAACCAATAATATTAACCACAATATCTGATTTAAATTTTTCACGGAAAGCAAATGCAACATTCATTGCAGATATTACATGATCTGGGCTATCTGCATTCACATGTAACACTGGTGCATTAATTAAATGAGCAAAAGATGTTGGGTGTTTTGTAAGCCTAGTTTCATCAATATTAGCTGTAAAACCAACTTGATTATTTGCTATAATATGTATTGTACCCATTGAACTATAAGCATCTAAGCTCCCCATAACAGTTGACTCTGCAACTACACCTTGCCCCATAACAGCAGCATCACCATGAACCAAAATGCCAATAACGCTAATTTTTTCATCTTGTGGTAATGAGTCTTGCATAGCACGCACACTGCCCATTAAAACACCATCTACGGATTCTAAATGTGATGGACTGTTTAGTATACAGACTCTTATGTTGTTATTGCCAATATTACGCATCTTTCTAAAACCATTGTGATATCTAACATCACCTGTATTGATGCTATTTGTAGAATATGGAGAAAGTGGGCCAAATTCAAAAAAAATACTTTCTAAATCCTTGTCTACAACCTCACGTAAAGCAGCTATCCTTCCTCGGTGTGCCATGCCTATTGCAACTTCCTTGTATTGTGCATTAGCTGCTTGCTGAACAATGATCTCTAATGCAAGAACAACACTTTCTAGCCCCTCACTAGAAAATCTCTTACCGCCAACAAAACTCAGATGTAAAAAATTTTCTAATTCTGATACACGTAGCAATAAATCATGTGCTATACATCTTATGTCACTTGCAATGCATTGATTATTTTCTAATCTATCAGCTAACCATTCTTTTTGATCTTTTGCAATATTGCCAAAATCTATAGATAAATGGCCACAATAAATATTCCTAAGTTTCTCCATAAGCAGTCTAATACTTACCTGTCCTAATCCTAAATAATTACCACAATTGATTATCATATTAGGATCCACATAATCTAAATCTTGTGTAGCTACATCAAAAAATAGCATACTAGAATTATCGTTCAAAGGATTTAGGTTGGCATATAAAAACCCAAATGATCTATATTTTTCTACAATATACAGCATAACTATAGAAGTTATATCTCCACAATTAGCTATACAATTTTCATTGTTCTCATTGTTTGTATCTAAATTTTCATCTTTAATAATGCACAGCTTATAATCCATCTTAATTGATTGGTATAACTCAACATTCACATCATCATCTAATCCAATGCTAACAAATAATTCCCTAAACTTTTCATCCATAGGTAACTTACCATGAATGAAGCTATTGTGCATATTGCACAAAAATACAGCATTCTCACTAAAAAGATACCCATTATCCATATGGCACAAACACTAAAACACACTTAACATAAATCTAGCAGCGATATTTAAACACTTCCTTAATTATACTACCATCTTCAATAAGCATTGCTATAATTTAATTTAAATCAACCATTGAAATTATTAGTCTAATAAATACTCACTATTTGTGGCAAAACAATGCAATAATTTACTAAGCTAATTAACCACTTCTTCTATCTATATCACTTCTAACATTGCTTGAAATAACATCTCCATCATTAATATATGGCAAAATATCATTATCCAAACTAGCACTCTTCTTCGCTTGCTGGCTTTTGTTAATGCTTGGGCTCAAATTATGTGCAGTAATACTTGGTATTGACCCTAATTCACTTGCCTTTGCTTCTAATACAGCAGTTCTTTCATGAATTTCTTTGTCATTATTGTTCCCTGACTTAACAAACAATGACCCTATTCCTAAAAGAGAAGTTGGCAATGCTAAACATGCAGCAGCAGATGCTATGGTGATAGAAATTGGCAATGCTGGCAATGTAATCATATGCAGTGCAAGCAATACTACTGCAGCAACAAAACCAGCAAACAAAACACCAGCAACAAAGAACATACCATGACCAATAGCCTGTTTACTGCTTAACATTCTCTGCATTAAAATGTTCTTATCATCTTTATCAGTAGCCAAAGCATGCATAATGCCATTTATTGATTTCTCATTATGCAACATCCTACTTGGTATATAAAAAGATACATCATATGTTTTAACACCATCTATGTACTTCTCACAACAACTCACTTCAGCATTTTGCATCATAGAATGATGATTTCTTGCATTATAATTCTCTGCAAGAAGAAATTTTTCAAGCTTACGTAACTTTTCTAAATGATTTACTTCTAAATCCATTGTATTAATAGTAATCTTGCTATACTCATTATCATCACCTTTATTAGAATTAACATATTTAAATGGTATGTCAGTCACAGCATTAAAAAAATTTGCAGCAGATATTGTTTTATATTTACCTTGAAGAAAATGATGCCAAAATACTGGATTGTATTTTCCTATTTTTCTTCTATTTCGTAAGTTAAACCTGAAATCAACATTTGCTAAACTTAAGTATCTATTTTCTAATGGCATAAAGAACCTATAAAACTATTTTTTGTTAAGCTTGCTTTGTTCATAAGCTGCATTTTGCATACTAAGTTCATCTGAACTAACAGCATTGCTCGACACAGTTAAATCTTTATCACGATTTGCACTATCTACTTCTCTGTTAAATTTATTCTGTACCAACCTAGTGCATACTTTATCTACCGTGGTATTTTGCAATCTATTATGATTTAAATTATCATTAACTTTATCCAATTTTGTTATATCATTATTCTCATTAGTTTTAACTTGTGCACTTTTACCCAAACCAGATTTTAACAATGCAATTGATCCTATTGAAAGACCTAGACATAATAAAGCTGGTAGTCCAAAAATCAATAAAAATGTTGATGCTGCACTTGCTGCTGCACTTGCAGCACCAATGGACACTGCTAAAAGAGAGCCCATTGCCACTGTGCCAGGAACAAAAATGCCAATTCCAACACCACCAGCCACTACTTTAACTGCTTTATTTCCTCTAAATGGTTCTTTTACATTCTTGATATTTGAAACTGCCATATTTTTTACTTTTTGGTCAGTAGATGCAGCATACATAATTCTATTTTTTGCAGCAATATCTGAGAGAATATCAGGTGCTATTTGGAAAGTTATTACATTGTCTCTATGATTTTCTATAGATGAAAAATAATCACCTATATTTCTAGTCCCATTCTCGGCCAATAAAATTTTTTCAAAAAAACTCAATGATGCAATTTGCTTGGGATTAAGGATGTTGAGATCTATATCAACAACTGATTGGTCTCTATAATTTGGATTTATCATATTGATCAAAGGAATGCCTGTATACAGATGTATCATAGTTGCTGCATCATAATAATTTGGCACACCATTCCCCAAACATCTAGGTATTTGATTCTTCCAATATTGCGCTGAATAAGCATCTTGCTGATAGCCTTGTGTTGGATAGGCACCTTGCTGATAGCCTTGTGTTGGATAGGTACCTTGCTGATAGCCTTGTGTTGGATAGGCGCCTTGCTGATAGCCTTGTGTTGGATAGGCGCCTTGCTGATATTCTGGTGGTATTCTAGTCACAGCATACCATGCCAATGACTGTTGCATTCTAAAAATTACAGATATCATTATCGCCTCTTTAAGATATTAAAACTCCTATTTCAAGAATTAATATTTTATTATAAATAATTTAATTATTATTTAATATAAAAATAACTGTTTACTATACTAACACAATGTATCTAAAAATTAATTGTGCAATATACTTTAACTTTCTCTTCTTTGATCAAGAAAACATTTTCATATGTAAACATTCTATTATTAGAATTAAATTAATACTAATAGCTCTGCCACATCTTTATCTTAATATTTACAACCTTTTAACAATAGTAACAAAATATCTCAATCTTTCTTGCATTAAATGCATGTCAACAATAAACTTTATTACTTTGAACTTTCTTTTAATGTTATTATCATAATATAATCAACAAATTAATAACTTTTTAGTCTAAGCCATTACAACTCTATTATATCTGCCTAATATTAAAATGGAGTGTTATATGCCCCAATAAACTATTCCATTAAAACTTAACAATTCCTTATTTTAATATATTATTTTTCATTGTTTTTGCCATTCTCTCTTAAAACTTTAAAATATTAGTACTTAATTACAACATTAACCTCATGAAAATACACTTTATCTCTCCAAATCTGTAAAAATCTAAAAACAATGATAAAAGATATGAATTTTCAAAAATTTCTTTAATGGATTGTTGTCAATTTTGAAGTGCAGAACATTTATACATTAGAGGTATCAAAAAACCTCAACTTTATAATCTAAATGCCCATTTGCAAAAAACCAGTAGGTTTTATATGAATAAAAGTATTCTACAGCTATAAGATAATTTTTGTAAAAATAATGAACTACATCTATAAAAATATAATCTATGTACAAGTAATACAAAAACTGAAGCTTATGTATAAAATTATCTCTAAATATCTTTAATACAATTCATTATAAGCTAATGGTTGCGGGAGTAGGATTTGAACCTACGACCTTCAGATTATGAGCCTGACGAGCTACCGGACTGCTCTATCCCGCATAAAAAATATAGATAAAAACAGTTCATTTGTCAACCAAATCATGCAAGACACTATAAACAAATTTAAATAGCATTAATGTAATAAATAAATTATAGCTAATATAATTAAAATGCTATTAGCTAACATACAAATATACACAACCTTAACTAAAAATAACTATTTAAACTATTTTGCAATGCTAACAGCACCTTTTCTTGGCAAAACAATCTCTTAGCTTTAGCATCATACATATAGCTATTGCCCCAAATGATAACATCAATGTCTTTTCCAACAAAAATTAAGCTATTTTTAATTCTCCAACTCCTAAAAATAATATTTTAATTACTTAATGACAAAAACATTTTTAGTTAAAATTTACTCAACAATTAAATATATACAAAACTAATAATTAGCTTTGTTGCTATTTTTCTTATCTTTTTTCTCTTTAATCTATTTTTAACTTTTTTTGTAATTTATGCTAATACATTCATCAATATATTTCTTACACTTATACTATTTTCAACATATTCTTCTAATGATAAATTATTCATATAAACTCCTACTTTGAGCATTTTATATTTATCTTCTATAGCACAATTCCCTTGCTTTCATATTAGCTGTTGATAGAAAGTCAAATTTGTATATAGCTACTACAAATATTTTATTTTATAATAAAAATTTCTTATCTTGTAGAATCATCTTAAAATTTTTACAAAACTCATAGAATACAATCTTTGCAAAAAATAACATGTTTTTATTAGGTAATTAATTTTTAATTATTTAAAACTTTAATATATATCAAAAACCTTTGCATTTATTCTTAACAGTTTAGCATTATCCAACTCAAACTAAATATTTAAATTTCTTAAAATATACAGCAAAACTTCTATTTTCTAAAATATTTGCATATTTTCAAAAAACATTTAAACAATCAACCCATATCTGAACAATCCAGTTTAAGAAAATAAAATTAATATTTTTAACACTAAATTTATTTAAAAATTAATAAAATATACTAACTATTTATTGTAAAAATACAGCTACAAAGTTAACAATATGTTTGTAATTGTTAGTAATGATACTTTTGGCTAATGAAATATTAAAGTAAAGTATAAATCATTTATAAAGGTGGAGGCAGGGAGAGTCGAACTCCCGACCCTCTGCGTGCAAGGCAGATGCTCTACCACTGAGCTATGCCCCCTTATTTTCTATAGTGCAAATAATACCAAGAATTACAACAACAGTCAAGCTTACTGCCTTTTGTAACAAAACTTACAATATTTTAAATTAACATTAAATATCTGGACAACTAGTTCTTTTGCTAATGCTAATTGTAAAAAGATAGAGTACAATATTGATGTGTGCATAAAGCTAACATAGAACATCTCAGCTAAAAATTATTTCCTCTTAAATGAATCTATATCTAAGCAATCCAATTTAAAAATACAAAATTAATATTTTTAGTGCTCTATTTATTTAAAAATTGACAGGATAGATTATTTACTACACAGGTATAGCTCAAAGTTAATAATATGTTTGCAGTTGTAGTATAAATATTTTTTAGCTAGTTTAATAATCAAAATAAACAATTAATATCTGTAAGAGCTATAGATCTTATAAAAAATTCAATGAAAAAATAATCCACTATTCAAAATCTCAAATCAATTACTTTTAGCAAAATTTCACAATATAATCAAATCATGCAACTTATGTCACAAACAACTAGAAAATTCTAATTTAGAATAAAATAAGCCCCAATCAGAGATTAAAAATGTGCTTATAGCAAATTACATACACTTAATCATAAACACTAAAAATATATAGCTATATCAAAATCAATTAGAAAATAAGCTCCATAAACCAAAATTATAGAAAAAATTACAAACCTAAAGCAAATACTGCACACAAGTAAAACATTAATTATGCATAAAACAATAAATAATGAAAATAAAATTATACCTAGACTCTTGAAATCGTAACCCAATAAAAACACTATAATGTAGTTGATAGATGAAAACTAAATCAAAAAATAAATTAATCCAGCAAACACATTGTATAATCAAAAGCCACTAATACAGCATAAATTTTAATTAAATATAACAAAATTAACAAAACACAAACCATAATATAAACAAAAATCTTGTTTTTATGGTAATGATGCTTATTTTTAAAACTTTTGATTATAGTTCATTAACTAAAAATAACCAATATTGACTTAAGTTCAATCATCAATCCTGATAAAATCACAATAATCACTAATGTAGTCGAGCTTTATTTAAAAAATAATTGTTAATAGAAAAACCATGATTAATGTGAGATCATTAGTAAAAATTATTTATCCTATAATATATTGATAACAAACCCAGCCGCATACAGAGACAACATTATGCATCTCTAGTTAATTTTACAGGCTGTTTTAGCAAAGCACAAAATGCTTTATTTTCAAACAGTATAAATGATATACAGACATTCTTCCTTTTGCATAAACCCAACACAATCATACATTGAAAAACAATTATGATAGTTAATATTAATACTATTAGTTAGGAGTTATTAATAATATATCAAATATAAAAATATTAATCTTTAAATCAAGTGACTGTAGATCATTGATAAAAATTTCCTCAATGAATTCATTGCCAATTCATCAACTAGAGTCTATGATCAACAACTTAAATCATCTGCATATTTAACTGCAACATCTAATAGTCTATCCTTATCTAGACTATAAGCACTATCCTCCCAAACATCCCAACATTTTTCCATACATAAACCAATAAACTTACCATGCAAACCAATCTTAAGCAAATCATTACCAGATATTGGTATTTGTGGAATAATCTCTGTTTCAGCTCTGGCTATAATATGATAAACAATATCTTTAGCATTAATAAAATTTCTAATGCTGCAAACTATATCAACCACACATGCCATCTTAATCAAATTAATATATCTATCCCTGCCCATTTTTCTAATCATTCTTCTCAGATTATCTGATAAAACATCTAAGCTATAAAGCTCAACATTATCTAATAAAAAAGATACCATGCTCTTTTCTTTATTTGACATTTTCCATCTACTAAAAAGTGGCATCCTGTTAATATTATTCTCCTTAAGCAATAATGCTAATTTCAGTAATGCATAATCTTTATTGCTCTCAAATCCCATTTTTTCAGCCATATTCAACCACACCAATGATGATGAATTTGATAAAAAAACATATGAAAACACATCGCAACTAACCATCAAAGCAAATCCAATGCTGGCATTTTTTAGAGCTAAAATTCTCATTGTTTCTAAACAAATCCGCTCACCTGAAAGCTTATTTATATTTTCTGCAGCACATCTTATAGCAAATTTTATACCATCATCTAATGGCTGTGAACAAAATCTAGAATAAAAACGAAAAGCACGCAAAATACGCAAATAATCCTCAGCAATTCTAATGGCTGGATTGCCAACAAAGCACAATCGCCCATTTTTCAAGTCCTGTCTACCGCCAAAATAATCATAAATATTTCCAACACTGTCAATATACATAGCATTAAAAGTAAAATCACGCCTTCTGGCATCTTCCTTCCAATCATTGGTAAACTCTATATTTGCCCACCTACCATCACAATTAATATCTCTACGTAAAGTAGTTATTTCATAACCAGAGCCATTTATAATCAAAGTGATTGTACCATGCTTAAGTCCCGTAGGAACAACTTTTATACCACAAGAGGTAAAAACCTTCATAACATCATTAGGCTCAAGGGTTGTGGCAAAATCTATATCATGTGCCCTCCTAGATAAAATATGATCTCTGACACAACCACCTACTAATCTTATCTCACCATTAACATTATCCATAATCTTAAAGATCTTTTTAATAGATGCATCAGCTAAAATCATTATTTACACAAATATAATTTCTCTCATGGCTTTTAGTATATAATATTGATAGCATGTTGTGAATTATTGTAGCAATGAAATGCTTATGCTATAATTAATATTAATTATATTTTTTATATAAAACAAATGCTTACCCTAATATCTACAGTATCAGCAACTACAAGCCTACCAGAAAAAGCCTCAGTAATATCTAATGGCATCAGTAAATCAAGCCTAAATATTATTCCATTATTAGTAATAATGGCTATATTTTATTTTTTAGTATTAAATCCACAGCAAAAACGCTCTAAAGAGCATAAACAAATGTTAAATACACTAAAAAATGGCGATAAAATCATAACCAATGGCGGTATTATTGGCACTATTACAAGCATAGAAGAAACAAATGCTATGTGCATTGCAACTGCCTCTGATACTATAATCCAAATTACTAAAGAAGCAGTGCTTAAAAAAATATAGTTATTCAAAGTATTGCACTTTAACAAATAAATGTGTAAAACTATAGTAATATTTATATAATATGCTTATTTCACTATGGGATTATCATGGCTAGATCAATACTTACAACAATGCCACTACTATAACCCTCATGGAAACAACCTCTATGACAAAATTGGCAACCCACTGTTTTTATCACAAAACATACTTAGTTCAGATGGCAATCCATTAGAACAATGGAGCTATACAATAGAACAAATATCACCTAGGCAACTACAAGAGCTATATCCAGATATGCAGAAAAAACCTGGTGATGTTCTTTCTCTTGATATTCATGGATTTGGCAAATATTACCTATCAATAATTAAAATCTCAAATACCAATCAGCCATTATGCAATAACAATGGTCACTTTGTATATCAGATGTTCTTAAATCCACACCTAACAAAGCCAAGTTATAATCAATACTATTGGGAAAAATACAAAAAATATTCAGATGACATAAACTCTTATGGTGCAGCATGTGTGTATATACAAAAATCCAAAAAACAACAAGGAGTGCACTATTCAATACCAAGCTCAACCACAAAAATCAATCTACATAGACCAGATGATAGAGAGCTATTTAATCACAGAGTGGCTAGGGCAATAAAAATACCCTATTGTGAGCCACCTTTTATTAGCCCAATATCACCACCAATAACTATTGAATACAATGAGTTTGATATTTTTGCTTGGTTCAACAGAGTATTATATTTCATATTCAGCACACAAGAAACTATTATCAAACTTATTGGCCTGGTATGTAGTGTTATATTTGGTACTATTGGCAGTATTATACAACAGGCAGCTCAAGCTATAAACTCTATTATTAATGCCAAAATAACATCACTGATAAAAGATAAAAAAAAAGCAGTAACAATCCTTGCAAGATGCATACATTATATCACACACCCAGCAATAGCTGCATTATATATAGTTGGGCTTAGTATATCATACACAGGGCACTTAGCACAATCTTGTGCTAATTTCTTTGCGTCTATACTATCATTTCCTACATACTATTATCGTGCTGGTGGCATAGATACAAGAATCAAAATCATATGCAGTCAAATATATTGTATATTCACCGGTATATTTGCTATATTTGTTCTATTGCCAATATGGATTGGTGATGTATTTGCCAACAATTTCAGCTTTCATAATATGCACAGAACACTGGCAACAAAACCAAGCACAATCTCAGCAGTCACTGCCAAATTATTTTATGCAATATCAGTAATAATGCAAGGAATTCTAGAGTTAACTGGTGGCATAGCAGATATTGAAACACATCATCATAATATTGCCATTATTGATGGATTTTTCAGCAGATATTTCAGCATAATTAGCAATCATCTAGGCTCATGGCTAAAAATAATTACTGCAACTGCAAAAGATATGAAGGCAAACTTCTATACTAATGAGGATGGTTCAATTACAAGAAAAACTACAGAAATAAACAATACACTAATGAACGTAAACCATAGAGAACCCAGTTTTACAGCTTGGTATAAACCATTAGGCAATTCATTATCAAGCACTGTTAAAGATCTAGTGAATTTCAATGTTATACCAGCAGATTCTATCAAAAAACCAAACACAGATAAATCAGAAGAAAATATACGAGAAAATGAACATTCTGACTCTGACTTAAAAGATATAATGGAAAAAATGTCAAAAAATCCAGATCAACAACAACCAGAAATTAGTGATATGCAATCAAGCAGCAATAAACAGCCTGATAAAGCAGAATATAATCCAGAAACTGCAATGAAGAAAACATCAATGATGCCAAACAATCTAGCAGAAGAACAAGATAAATCAACTATTCCTGCCTAAAAAGAGCATATCTAAATTTATCCATGCACTCTAAAACCTTGCCAGTTCCATATGCAACACAACATAAAGGATCATTTGAAATAAAAACTGGCAAACCAGTAGCATTGCTAATAACTTTATCTATATTAGACAATAATGCCCCACCACCAGACAATGCAATTCCACGCTCTACAATATCTGCAGCTAGCTCAGGTGGAACACTTTCCAATGCATTTTTAACAGCAGTAACCACTTGAGATACTGGTTCAATCAAACTTTCAACAATCTGACGCTCTGATAAATCCATTTCTTTTGGCACACCTTGTATTAAATCTCTACCCTTGATTGTCATAACCTTACCATCACCTGATTGTGGTGGCAAAGCAGTTCCTATTTGTTTTTTTATACGCTCTGCCGTTGCTTCACCAATAGCTAAATTATAATGCCTTCTAATATATGAAAGTATAGATTCATCGATCAAATCACCACCAACTCTTATTGATCTAGAATACACAATCCCACCCAAGGAAAGTATTGCAACTTCTGTTGTACCACCCCCCACATCAACTATCATAGATCCAGTTGGTTCTGTTACTGGCAATCCTGCACCAATTGCTGCAGCCATTGGCTCTTCTATCAAAAATACTTCACGTGCCCCAGCACTCTCAGCAGCATCTTGTATAGCACGTCTTTCCACTGGAGTTGATCCTGATGGCACACAAACAACTATTATTGGACCAAGGATGTATTTTCTATTATTAGCAACAGAAATAAAATGTCTAATCATCTCGCCAGCTGCCTTAAAATCTGCTATAACGCCATCTTTCATAGGTCTTATGGCTTCTATATCAGCTGGTGTTTTGCCAAGCATTAATTTTGCATCAGCGCCAAAAAATGATGGTGTCAAAGTATTTGTCTTTCTATCACGTGCAAATGCAATAACAGATGGCTCATTTAAAATAACACCCATACCTTCACAATAAACCAAAGTATTAGCAGTACCAAGGTCAACAGCTAAATTTTTAGGAAGCAAACTACATTTATCAGCAATGCCTCTTAACACATCTTTTAATGCCCAAACCACAATGAACCAACACTTACAATATATTTATTATTCTATACAAAACACACATACATGGTCAACAAGATAAAGTGCTATTATAGTAACTAAAATATCAAATTAAATTAATACAATTTTGCACTATCACAAAAATATTTTTATTATCTTAATAAAGATATAGTATTTTTATTAAAAATCAATATATAAATAATTAACATTTTAATATAAAATAAATATCCTATTACTACATCACTGTTATATTTATAAATTAACGCTTCAATAATTCCACAAAGACTAACAAAGACTGAACCAATTTCAACACATTGCAAAATTTGATAACCATAAATCTAACATACAAATACACACTTTTGTGGATAGCAATCAATAGGTAAGCATGAAATCAATTAAACAATTATTTATCAGACCTAATACTTATTCACAGTAATTAAACAAACTATTCACACAACAATACACACTTTTGTGGATAATTAATGTACTAAATATTTATAAAACTATTACAAAAAAAACTAATAATGCATCCTATCAATTCAGCATTAGTTGATAATATATTATTTTCATGGTATATTATTTTTAATTATATCTATAAAATTATTAATATAATGAGTTCATTTGCTATTCTTGCTCCACAAGATTCAGTTCTGTCAAAATATATTAGAACAATAAATGCAATACCAATTTTGGATAAGAATACTGAACAAATTTTAGCAATTAATTGGTTTGAAAAAAAATGCATAAAATCAGCACATAATCTTATCAAAAGCCACTTAAAATTAGTAGTAAAAATAGCTAGAAGTTTTAGCTTCTGTGGTTTGCCAATAATGGACTTAATATCAGAAGGTAATCTGGGATTGATGATGGCAATAAAAAAATTTAACCCATATAAAGGTTTTAGGTTGTCAACATATGCCATGTGGTGGATTAAAGCTTCAATATATAAGTACATTATTGAATCATGGTCACTCGTAAAAATAGGCACCACCTTAACACAAAAAAAATTGTTTTATAACTTGTCTAAAATCAAAAACAAAATTCTAGATAAACCAAACAATCTTAACCATGGATTAAATAATGATGATGTAAAAATCATATCAAAAAAAATTGGTGCATCATCTTTGATAGATGTAAAGTCTACTATAAATCGCCTAGCTAATCCAGATCAGTCAATAAATATACAAATTAATAATGATAGTGGACTAGAAGTTGCAGATATTCTGCATGATACAGCAAAAAATCAAGAAGAATTATATATAGAAGAAGAAGAAATGATTCACAAAAAAAAGCTTTTAAATCAAGCAATATTATGCCTAAATGCACGTGAGAAAAATATATTATTGAGCAGACATTTAGCAAGCCAACCTGTAACATTAAGTGAGCTTGCTAAAAAATATTCAATCTCATGTGAACGGGTTAGACAAATAGAAAGTGCTACTATAAAAAAAATTAAAACAATGCTGCAAAAATCAACAAATTCTCTAGACATAATAACAAATTAAAATAAATTTAACCAATACCATGACCACTATCAGCTTGATAATGTTGGTTTCCAGCATGGTACTGAGTAAAAGATTTGTGATTATCGCTAGTTATATCAATATCCTTCATACCTGCAGTAGCCACAAAGCCACCAACAACAGGTGTATCAATTCCAGTTGTTATTGCAATACTATCACCAGGTGCTGCCTTCTTAATATCATTGCCAAAAATAGATGGTAAAGGAACATTTGGATCAAGTCCTGTTATATATCTTGCAGCACCAGTCTTAAACACCTCTGCTTCTAGTATTTTAAGAGCATTAAACAGCTCGGTATTATTACCAGCATCATTAGCTCTTCTACTTGGATCATTTGCATGTTCTGACATAAAAATATCTTACTAATTGTTAAATAAATTAATAATAATATTATTATATTAATTTTTAATTTAAATATATAGTAAACATATCCTTGCTCTTGCCTTAAAGTTAAAAAGTGTTATTTTAAATATTATTCACAATTATATATTACAATGACAAACAAAAGGCATGAAAAAATCATTATTGTAGAGGATAATGAGCTAAATATGAAGCTATTCACTGACATTTTATTACACTGTGGATTTGAAATAGAGGCAATCAATGATGGAAATAATGTTATTGGAGCAATAAAAAAATATAAGCCACATCTTATACTTATGGATATTCAGCTAGGTGGAATCTCTGGATTGGATCTTATAAAAAAAATAAAAAATACATCTTCAATGAATCACATACCAATTATAGCAATCACAGCCTTTGCTATGCGTCATGATGAGGAAAAAATAATGGAAAGCGGTTGTGAATCATACCTCACAAAACCAATTGCAATAAATACACTCATAAATGAAGTAGAAAAATATGTACTTAAAACATCCTTGGCACCATAATTATTACTTGATCACAATGATCTCTGCTTCTTTTTTTGCAAAAATACTATCTACATCCTTGTTATACTTTGCAACAACACTATCTATCTCTGTTGTAGTCTTATGCAAAGCATCCTTAGAGACACTGTCAATGTTCTTTAGCATATCAACATGATTTCTGCGTATACTGCGAAGTGCAATTCTACAACGTTCAGTACACTTAGCTACAGCTCTAACCATCTCTTGGCGTCTTTCATGATTTAATGGTGGTACATTTATTCGCAACACATTGCCCTCAATAATTGGCGCCAAACCTAAATCAGATGCTAATATAGCTTTTTGTACTGCATCAACATTATCTAAATCCCAAACTTGCACAACCAAAACACGGGAATCTTGCACAGAAACACTTGCAACTTGTGTTATGGGCATATTATTACCATACACTTTCACCATAACTGAATCCAAGAGAGATATAGTAACATATCCAGTCCTTATGCCAGCAATCTCTTTTTTATAATTCACAATAGAGACCTCTAAAGCTTTTTTTAAAAGTGGTATAATGTCTAATATTTCCATTTGCACCTGCCTAATTTTTTATCAAAGTGTATAAACCATTGCCATTAATAACATTAAGTATTTCATCTAATTTACAAACCATAATAGGAATATTATTATCTTTTGCCAATGCTATTGCTGCTGCATCCATAACTTTTAAATTTTTTGAAAGAAGTTCATCATAAGATACTTTTTTAAAACGCTCAGCATTAGAGTTCTTCTTTGGATCAGATGAGTAAACCCCATCAACTTGCGTAGCCTTTATTAAAATATTACAATCAGTCTCTATAGCACGCAATACAGCAGCTGTATCAGTAGAAAAAAATGGATTACCAGTGCCAGCTGCAAAAATAACAATCCTCTTTTTTTCCATATGACGTACAGCACGTCTTTTAATATATGGCTCACATACTGCAGTTATTGGTATAGAAGACAAAACTCTACATACAATATTGCTCTTCTCTATTGCATTTTGCAAAGCCAGTGCATTAATTATGGTAGCTATCATTCCCATATAATCAGCAGTTGTTCTAACAAATCCTACTGATGACAACTCTGATCCACGTAGTATATTTCCACCACCTATCACAAGACAAATTTCAATATCCATTTTATATAAAATTGAAATATCACTAGCTATTCTTGCAATTTTATCATTATCCAAGCCAAATCCTACTTTACCAGCCAAAGCTTCACCAGAAACTTTAATTAAGACTCTATTTGGCTTCTCCTGCATGGTAAAAAAATCCATTAATACTACTTCTCACCAACTTTGTAAAATTTATAAGCAATAATCTTTGGATGCACATCATGATCTTTGGCATACTGCATTAATAAATCGGAAATACTCAATGAATTATTGGCACAGTATGCTTGTTTCAACAACACAGATTCTTGATAAAATTTATTCAATCTACCTTCAACAATCTTTTCTACAATATTCTCTGGCTTACCTGAGGCTATTGCTTGCTCACGGACAACACTACACTCTCTTTCTACTATCATAGGATCCAATTGATCAATATCAATTGCAAGTGGTGCAGTGGCCACCACATGCATTGCTATTTTATGGCCAAGCATTTTTAAATCCTCGTTAACACCACTATTGGACTCAATAGCAACCAAAGCAGCCATCCTTCCTGCCACAGATCCAGCATGCACATAGGAAGAGATCACTCCACTATTTATGCTCAGTGTATCAATCTTATTTAATGCAATATTTTCACCCATAACAAATGCTGTTTCTTTGATCTCTTCAGCAAGAGTATTGTTAGATTCAAGATATTTAACAGCCAATAGCTCATTCTTATCTTTATCTAAATTCTCTGTGGCCATTTTAGCTATATTGCAAGCCAGTTGGCTAAACTTAACATTCATAGCAACAAAATCAGTCTCTGAACTAAGCAATATTATAGATGCCACATTTTCATCTTTATATATAGCTACTATACCTTCATTAGTCTCACTGTCAGCTCTCTTGTTTGTCTTATTTAACCCTTTAATACGTAAAAGCCTCTTAGCCTCTTCAATGTCACCATCTGCTTCTTTAAGAGCTAATTTACAATCCATAATCCCAACACCAGTTAGTCTGCGCAATGTCTGAATTTCTTTAATACTTATTGACATAATCTATACTCCTATTTTTTTGCTATTTCTCATTCTGATTCATTGTGCTTATTTTGGAATCCTTAGGTTCCTTTTTAGTAAGCACTTGATTAGATTTTGACAGATTATCATCATTTATTGCAACCTCTTTCTCTAATTCTGCTGCCTTACTCATGGCAACAGAATCTTTAATTCCATCAACAATTGAATTTGCAGCCAACCTGCAATATAACTTAATTGCCCTCATTGAATCATCATTGCCAGGTATTGGATAGTTAACCAAACGAGGATCAGCATTTGTGTCTAAAATAGCCACAATTGGTATACCAATCTTAGATGCTTCTTTTATTGCCAAACTCTCACGAACAGCATCAATAACAAAAATCATATCAGGCAAACGACCTAAATCTATTATGCCACCAAAATACTCTTCCATCTTATTGAGCTTACGTTGCATTTGCATAAGTTCTTTTTTAACAAGATTACAATCTGGATCTTGCAGTGTAGCTCTCATCTTTTCCATATTCTTTATTGTTAAAGATATAGTACTCCAATTAGTAAACAAACCACCCAACCATCTTTTTGTTATGTAATATTGACCACAACGCTTAGCCTCATCTTTCACCACACCAGAGGCTTGATATTTGGTGGCAACAAACAAAATTCTACCACCTTTTGATACACAATTATGCATAGCTTCCAGTGCACTATGTAACAAACCAAAAGATTTTTTAAGATCTATTATATGCACAGTATTCATCTCACCATAAATATATGGTGTCATCAAAGGATTCCGAAACATTGTTTTATGACCCATATGTACAGATGCATTAAACAACTCACGCATAGTAAATTGTGGTACCTGACCCATTAATTCCCCAAATTTTTCAAAAAATTAAACAATAATATAATTTAGATAATATACATAATAAAAGATATTTTTCAAGTTTTTATTGCTTAAAACATTAGGAATAAGAGATAAACAGAACCCTAATCTGATATTTTCATATATTCAAATTATAATATATTCTGTTATATAGTCTGTAAGCAGTCTGCTATTTTCTGCAACACTAATTGCACAGCCATCAAAATTTATAAAATTTGTAGACTGCAAAAGCTCTAATCTAGGCATATTAACAAAGTCATCAATTTTACCACCCACTTTAATATTAAAATCTTGAAAATTAAAACCTGAATTAATACGCATATTCATTGCTACAAATTCTATTGCACGTTCTTTAATACTTAAAGCACTACTCACAGTATGATTATTGTTATTAATGCAGCATGCAGCATCAAGCCACTTGCTTGGACTAGATATTGACAAAGTAGAATAAACATTACCATTTTTCTTAATACGCCCAGCAGCACCTGGGCCTATGCCCAAATATTCACCATATGTCCAATAGTTCAAATTATGCACACACTTCATTCCATACCGCGAATAATTTGAAACCTCATAGTGCTCAAAACCCTTACTTTCCAGAAAACATTTCGTAGTATAATACATAACTGCACTCTGCTCATCCATCTTGGGTTTCATTCTACCTAAAAGCATTTCCTTGTAAAACTTAGTACCAGAATCAAAGCTAAGCTGGTATAAAGATAAATGCCCAGCAACAAAATTCATAGCCATACTAAGATCAGCAAGCCATTCTACCATTTCCTGATCTGGAAGTGCATAGATCAAATCAAATGAATAATTTTCAAAAATATCTGATACAATCTCAATCATTTTTACTGCCTGTTCCACATCATGATTTCTTCCAAGCAATGACAGGGAATTATCATTAAATGACTGCACTCCTAAAGATACTCTATTAATGCCAGCCAATCTAAAGTCAAACATATTATTCAAATCAGCTGTTGATGGATTAGCTTCTAGTGTAATTTCAACATTTTTATTAAAATTAACATAGTTGGTAAGACTATCCAAAAAACTACCTATAATTCTTGGTTCTGCAAGACTTGGTGTACCGCCACCAAAAAAAACAGACTGAAGATTTTTGCCATTTAATAAATCTTTGTAACGCTTAAGCTCGGTACTATATGCTAAAATCCACTTATCTGAGTCAATATTTTTAGACACATAGCTATTAAATGAACAATAAGGACATTTACTTGCACAGAATGGCCAATGAACATAAATAGATATGTTATCCAATGACATAATATCTTCACTTCAAGTCATTCAATAAATGCATAGTCAGTAGACTAATCTTTTTATTGTTGTTTGCTAAATACTTATACATTTGTACACTTTCCAAAATACGCTGCACATAATTTCTTGTCTCGTTAAAAGGTATGGATTCAATCCAATCAACACGTTCATCAATGCTTAAGTTAGATAAACCACCCATATTAGATACCCATCTATTGGCTTGAAATGGACCTGCATTATATGATGACAATGCTAATACCAAAGAATTTTTATTTTTTTTCAATAAATCTATTATATAAAAGCTACCCAAATTCATATTATACTCAGGGTCAAAAAGCATTTTTTTGTTATATGCTACACCAGCCTTTACAGCTAGCTCTTCTGCTGTTTTGGGCATTATCTGCATTAATCCCAAAGCACCAACTCTACTTAATGCCATTTTATCAAATCCACTCTCCTGTCTAATTATAGCCATCTTAATTATATCATTGCAACTCTGCATCTTTTCCCTTTCACCCATGGTTGGATACATGGCATGAGGCAAAAAAACACCTCTACCATCAGCCTTACGTGCTGCTGCTAAAACAACATCAGGGCTATTAAAATTCATAATCTGCCTAATAGCAAGTATAATCTCACCTTTGCTTCTTGCCATATCCATAGAAACACTAGCCAAACTTGTTGCAAGCTTAAATTGACCAGCATTCAATGCTATATATGTGTATTTATTAAAAATATTTTCATAATATTTCTGATAATCAGCTTCATCTATTGAATATTTAGGCATAGATAAAACAACTTTATTTTTAAGCTTTAAAATAGAGAGTTGCCCATAAAATGTATGAAAATATTTACCTGCATTAGAATAATATAAATTAGCTTTAGAACGTTGACCTATGGCATCATAAGATCGCCCTAACCAGTAATTTGCCCTAGCTACACTAATTGGCTTTCTTACATATTTATGTAGGGTTGTAAAATGTTTTATTGCCAAATTAGAATTATTTAGAAAACGCAATGCAATCCAGCCAGCCAACCACTCTGCATCAAAAAAATCAACACCTGAGCTAAGATTATGATTTGCTGCAAGCTTATATGCCTTGTCATAAACACTTTTATCAGCAATCTTAGACTTGCCAGCATTAAGATAAATAAAATCTCTTGCATAATATCTTTTTAAATGCCAAAATTTTTCAGCATATGCTGTGCTTGGCTTAATTGATAAAAGCATATCCACATTACCCTTGTGTTGAGCGCGACCTCTTTGATAAACAATTAAATCATATACCAGCCCAGGCTCATTAATTAAACCTTTGGGAATTTTTTTCACAGAAGATACTGCTGATTTCTTACCAAGTTTTAAGGCTATTCGACTTTCTATAACCTGTCTATAATAAATTGGTACATGCTTTACTAAACGAAGTGCTGCATTATAAGCACCACTTTGCAACATATGATCAGCCCTATTAATGTGATCATCTTTGCTTAACAGTGTAGCATACTTGCTTAAAAATCTATCTTCTTGAGTCTTGGAAAACTTAGTTTTTACCCATGTTTTCACAATAAGCTTCTTTTGATAGCCAAGTTTATCTCTACCATCACTTATTTCTTTAATCAGTCTATCAACATCATCTACCTTATCAATTTTGGTATTTTCAATAAAATTGACTTTTGATGAAATCTTCTTTTTATTGAAAAAAGATATCTTGCTAAGATCATAGTTGTTGTGATTATATGCATAATAAGCAGTCTCTATAAGAGAGACCATATCCTTATCTTTAATTTTTTTTGTATAGCGAATAGCCAAATCTTTTTTGCCATCTTCTATCAAAAATATTGATTTCTTAAACATAAAAAGTTCTCTTTTGCTAAACGACCATTTATTATAATTCTCAGCAATAGTATAAAATGGCAGCAAGCTAATCAAAAAAAACAAATAAAATATTTTTTGCATTAACATTATAAATCAAGTCTATACCAATAAAAAATAGCAAATAAAAGTAAAAAATATGTATCAATACATATTAATCAGCATATTTTTTTAAATAATTAATAAAATTAATATTATTAGATCTCACATCTTTAAATATTGCATCCTTGATATAAGAACCTCTCATATTAACTCCTGTTAAATCAGTTTTAGTAAGATCTGCTTTTGATATATTGATATTTTGCATATTAGCATAAGAAAGTATAGCATTATTCATCTTAACCTGTGGTGCAAAAACACCACTCATATTTGCAAAACTTAAATTAGCTCCAGAAAAATTAGCACCACTAAGATTTGAACCACTCAAATTAATACCTTCCATAATAGAATTACTAAAATTAATACCTTCAAGATCTAATCCACTAAGATCAACATATGAATAATTAACACCACTGAAATCCATATCAGATGCAACAACTGCCATAAAATCATCTTTTGAAAACATTGCACCAAATCCTTTCATAACATTAACCACATCCAGAGAAAGTCCAGTATTAATAAAAAATGATAAGCCTAAATCTACATCTTTAACCATAACTTTATCCATTGCCACACCAACCAATGCTGAACTACGCATAAAAGAATCCCTTAAAATTGAATCATTAACATTACCTTTCACAAAGGATATGCTATTAAAAATAACACTCTTAGCAAGAACATTGGTCATACTGGTCTCAAAAAAAGAACTGTGGCTAAAATTGGCATTAATAAGCTCACTTCTATCAAAAAAGCTATTTTTTAATTTAACATTTCTGGCTGCAACATTCTGCATTAAAGCATCATTTGCAGATATATTGGTAAGAATACTTTTATCTATTCTAGCACCATTAAATACTGCATATGGCATTGAAGTATTGTCAATAGTTACGCCCAACATATATGCATTGCGAAAATCTACTCCATTCATCATTAAGTTACGCATTTTTGCATTGCCCATAATTATGTTTTGTGCATCAAGTTCATTTATCTCAGAGCTTTGTATAACAATATTATTCATAATTGCACCAACTAAACTTATCCGAGTAGCATAAACACTTTCCAGAAATGCTTCAGATAAATCAACACCTTTTAAATTTGATGTATAAAAATTAACATCTGATATATCTGTGCCAAAAAGATTAGCATTTTGTAAATCTGTTAAGATAATCTTGCTACTCATTAGACTTGAGAATTCAAAATAACCATCTTCCATATTGCTATTCACTATCTCACCATCATGCATAAATGCACCATACATCATAACACCAGGCATATAAGAACTCTGAATTCTAATGCCATCCATATCACAACTAAACAAGTCAATATCACTTCCTTTTATACTCATCAAATGAACACGTTCTAAATTTGAATTCCTAAGGCTTGTGTTATGCATAATGCTATCAGATATATACGATCCAGATAAATCAACTTTATAGAAATTTGCATTACTCATGTTTGATTTATGCACTTTTGCATCATTAAAACCTAAAAAACCACCATTAACATAACGCATATCTGATTCTTGGATATTGGCAGCGGATAAAAAAGAATGTAGTAAAGTAGCACTATGCAAATTACTATTTTTTATCATTACACGAGATAAATCGCTTTGCGATAAATTTGCACCATGCAAATTGCAATCAACAAACATAGCACCAGAAAAACTGGATTCACTCATATTAGCATTTGATAAGTCAACTTCTTCAAAAACAGCACCATCTAAGTTCATTCCACTAAGATCTACTCCTTGCAAGTTAGTGTTAAAATCTTTATTAAAACTAAGTGGCAAACCAGCTCTTTTTCTTTTTTCAATAAAATCTTCTATCTCTTGACGAGTTGATGTCGCTACAATCACATGACCTGATAAATTTTGACTATCTGCTAGAGCATTGCTGAAAAAAACATACGAACAAAAAAAATAAATAGTAAAAACAAACAATCTCATAAAATCTAAACTCAATAGCAAAAACTACAAATATACATTCAACTATAGTAAAAATAAATAGTTAAAATTTAATAATATTAACAATAATATACTAATATAAATATCTAAAAATAAAAACCTGTAAAAACAAAACACAGCATGTATTAAAATAAAACTAATAATAAACATAGACTGCCTCAATCAAAAAAGATATATGTATAGTAAATAGTATTATGTTGTACAATGTTTGATTATACTATGTTGTCACGTATTCAATTTACTGCCAATATTACCTTTCATATATTATTCCCAACTATATCTATAGCACTATCATGGTTTTTGTTCTTTTTCAAAGTCATGTACAACAAGACTAAAAATAAAAAATGGATAGAGGCTTATAAATTGTGGGTGAAAATTTTTGCCCTAACTTTTGCACTAGGTATTGTAACTGGCGTTACAATGTCATTTCAGTTTGGCAGCAATTGGCCTGGATTTATGGAAACAGTAGGGAATATTGCTGGACCATTGCTTGCTTATGAAGTTTTAACATCATTCTTCTTAGAAGCAACATTCCTAGGTATTATGCTTTTTGGTATGCATAAAGTATCTAATGCACTACATACTTTAGCAACTTTTTTAGTAGCTTTTGGCACAACATTTTCTGCATTCTGGATAATGTCTCTCAACTCTTGGATGCAAACTCCATTGGGTTTTGAAATGAGAGATGGTGTGGCATATCCAACCAATTGGATAGAAATCATCTTCAATCCATCAATGCTTGATCGACTAGCTCATATGCTAATAGCATCAGGACTTACAACCTCATTTATTATTGCAGGAGTTGCATCTTATCAATGGCTAAACAATAAAAAAACACCATCTGTTATAGTATCAATAAAGGTGGCAGTTTATGCTGCATCAACTATGTCACTTATGCAGCTATTTTCTGGTGACCATTTAGGGCTTAACACCCAAAAACACCAACCAGCTAAATTGGCTGCAATGGAAGCAATGTGGGAAACTGATACAGGAATGCCACTACGCTTATTTGCTATACCTAGCACAAAAGAAAGAAGAAATATATTTGAAATAGGCATACCAAAACTTGGCTCATTAATACTAACCCACAAACTAAATGGTGAAATAAAAGGCTTAAATGATTTTAAAGAACATCCACCAATTATACCTTTATTTTTCTCATTTAGAGCTATGTTTGGCATAGGAATACTGATGCTCATAACATCTTGGATAGCTAGTATTAAAATATTTCGGCATGGAGATATCAACAAATTTATAGCAATAATGCTTTTTCTCATGACATTTGCTGGATGGTTAGCAACTATTTTAGGATGGTATATTGCAGAAATAGGCAGACAACCATATTTGGTTCAAGGAGTACTGAAAACAAAAGATGCTGCTGCAATAATGCCCAAACAACACATAGTAGCAAGCCTTACAGCATATATAATAACTTACATCATACTATTATTTGCATACATAAAAACAGTGTTCTATATTGCAAAACAGAGTGTAATAAATTGGTATAAAATAACAATGAGTGAAGCATGATAAATTTTCTAAATGATCCATATTTACTACCATTAATCTTTGCACTTTTAATGTACTTATCTGGCTTAATATATGCCATATTAGATGGATATGATTTAGGGGTTGGCATTTTATTAAACTGTGCAAATGATGATGAAAAAGACTCAATGATAGCATCCATTGGACCATTTTGGGATGCAAATGAAACTTGGTTAGTGCTAACAATTGGAATCTTATTAGTTGCATTTCCATATGCCCAAGGTGCTATACTAACCTCAATGTACGCACCATTAGTAACTATGTTAATAGCATTGGTTGTCAGAGGTGCTGCCTTTGACTTTCGCACAAAAACAAAACTAGAACAAAAAAATACTTGGAATAATGCATTTTTTGCTGGATCATTAACAACATCCTTGGCACAAGGGTATATGCTAGCTTTATATATGGTAGGAGCTGAAATCTCATGGCAACGATATGCATTTGCTATAATCACCTCAATAACTCTAACAATGGGATATGCATTAATTGGTGCATCGTGGCTAATAATGAAAACTGAAGATTGCCTCCAACTAAAGGCCATATCTTGGGCTAAAAAAATAACACTTGTATTAGTGCCATTGATAATAACAATTCTTATGCTCTATCCTGTTACTAGGCACCTAATGCCAAAATTTATTCCCAATCATAAAAATGTAGCGCTTATCATAATTGCTTTTGCAATATCTATTACAATTTTATTAAATTACTACATATTAAGAAAACTACCTTGCAAAAATGATGCTTTATGCTGGTTGCCATTTGCAATGACTACACTAACTTTTCTTCTGTGTGGTATTGGTTTAGTGTATAGCTTCTATCCATACCTTACTATAGGTGGCATGACAATCTGGAATGCAGCAAGCTCACAAGAATCACTTTGGATAATATTTCTAGGTGTATTGGTGGTGTTGCCATTAATAATTATCTATAATATAGTGATACATAAATCATTTTGGGGCAAAACTGGAAATCTAAGATATTATTAATCAACATCTTCAATAGCCTTATGCAAACTACTGCTATCAATATCAACACTAACTGATTGTGGATTTCTTAAAGATTTACCACCCCAAACAACACCACTCTTTTTCTCTATTGCTAACATCTTTGAGTATAAGCCACCTGCACCAGTCAATCTGCTAGTTACCATATTATAATCTGTAGCCACAGTGCGCAATCTATCACCAACTTTAATCCAACCATTACATATATTAGAGAATTTTTGATACATTGATTCAACAATTCTCATAATCTCCTCAACATTTGCATTACGCTTCTCAAAATTCCATAATGAATTAACTACCTTTAGTACAACTGATAAAGTAGTAGGAGAAACAATAATAACTCCTTCTTTTTGTGCATCAAACCATAAGTTGCCGTGCATTATCATCTGTAATGCAGACTCCATTGGCACAAACATGACTACAAAATCAGGTGAATTAATATCTTGTGCATTTGAGTAGCAACGTTCTTTAAGGTCTCGAACATGTCTTCTAACTGATTGATTAAAACTATTAAGCAATCTTTTTTCTTCATCAGAACCACGCTCTGCATCAATCAACTCCTTATAATCAAACAATGAAACCTTAGAATCAATAACTAAATGTCTATTTTCTGGTAGATTTACAATCACATCTGGTCTACCCTTATCACCACTGCTGTGCACTAAGCTGCTCTGCATCCTGTAATGCTCACCTTTATGTAAGCCAGAATTCTCAAGACACATCTCTAAAACCTGTTCACCAAACTCACCAGCAGCCTTGGAGTCACCCTTGCATGCTTTAATAAAATCATTTGCTAGCTTGGTCATATTACTTACTACATTTTGCATAGCATCCTGTTTAACCCTGTCAAGCTCTTCACTAACCACCCTACTTTTCTTAAAATCCTCCATTTCCTGCCTAAACTCTTTACGCAGCTCATCCACAGGAATAAGAGTTTCTTTAAGTTTTTTGGTAGACTCCTCGGCATTGCGCAACAACTGATCACCAGATATAGCACCAACCTTTTCACTAAGACGTTGCACAATATGCTCAGCATTTTCTCTCCTCATTCTGTCATATTCATCTTTAGTAGTTCTAACCTCTTCAAGCTTAGCCTCCACCCTGTTAAATTTATTCCTAAAATCATCTCTCTCAAGTTCCAAGTTTCTATTTTCTGCACGAATATTCTCCAAATCACCTAATGCATTAGCAAGTCTATGTCTAAGCATCTTAATGTGCATTAATCCATATGCAATTAAGAACATAAAACAAAAAATAGCTCCAAGAAAAAACCACATCATAAAAAACCTGTGAAACATTAATTCAACAAAAAATTATCACCAATATCTTAAATCTTAGATAGTATATGAGATATTGATAGTTAAATTTTAGCAGCAAATTATTAAATAATGCTAGAGTTTATTTTATTTTAGTAAAAATGAATAAATAACTAGAAACTAATACTTTTTAAACAAATTAATTTATTATCATCTCAGCAACATGCATAAAAATCAAACACAGTCTTCTCAGCAACAAATTTAGTACAATTAATTAATTTGTACAAAAAAATGTGTGAGCTAAGTTATATTTGGTGAGGTTAAAATTACTTTCTCCAATTTTAAAAAATTTTACAGTCAACCTATTACACCTCATATTTAATATTAGTAGCACAATATAAAAAATGCATTAGAAACAGCTGTTGTGACAGTAAAGATAGTATACCAGTATGCATGAACATGCTGTATAGCAAAAGTATATTTATAGTGCAAAAAATCTTATTGTACAAAATACAAGTAAAATATCATAAAATTATATAAGATACAGCTGATCTTGGGCTATAGTACTAATCTTAGGCACAAATTCACTATCTATTTTGAATACTATCTCTGTATTGTCTGCAACATCACGTGGTTCACCAAAAATATTTACAATCTCAAATCTCTTTGTATTTAATAAGCACATTCCAGTTATATCAACCTTACAATTTAATGCTAGCGATACAGAAAGATATTTAGCACCTAAAACACAAGAACACGATATTCTATAAAGCATCTTGCGGCATAATGGATGTATTTTTGCTTTTATTATTTGACCAGCTGATTTAAATTCCCAAAAACCAGTACAATCAAAATCGGCTTTCTTAATCAATAAACTAACCTCTATAACCTCAAAATAATCAAACACACACTCTACAAATGGTAATGTGATATCAAAAATTTTTGCACCAGAAAGAGTAAATTCATTTCCATCTACTCCAAACTTAATTAATGAAACAGCTGGCTTGCTTGATATATAGTCTATTAATGCACAAATGGAATTATCTATATTTAGGTTATTTTTATATAAAATCCAAATATCTTTTTCAAACTCTTCTTCTTTATTATACACATTACGCAAAAGTGCTTTTTGATCAATTATTTCTACGGCAGACTGTGCAGCAGGTGAAAGATGATTTTTTATTTTTAAACATGTAAAAACAGTAGAGAAAATCTGCTCTGCAAAAACATCATCAATGCTACTAGCTCCACTTGGACAAATATTAAATATAAACACATTACCATTGGCATTAGCAGTGGTATTAAAACTTATATTAGCAGTATCAACTCCAAGTGCAAATGCTACATTATTAGTAAGCTCAAGAAACAATAAACATGCTCTACTGTCATTAATATTGGCACTATCATTAACACTCATTGTAAACTTTGGAAACATTAGACTGCTCTATAAATAGTCTTTAATCTATTGTAAAGCTAAAATTATATAATTTAACATATTTTTTGCCATAATAAGTCCTCATTAAAAAAATAATAACTATAATCTCTAGCATTAAAACTATGTTGTTTCAGGCAAAGTACCTACATCAACATTGTTATCATTAGGTGAAGAGGTGCCACTCACAGCCATTTTTTTACTTTCACGTTTATAGTAGCTGCTAAAAAATCCAGTTCCAGCTGGTATCAAACGACCAACTAAAATATTTTCTTTCAATCCTTCTAATTTATCAATTTTTGCACCAATAGCAGCTTCTGTTAAAACTTTTGTTGTTTCTTGGAAAGATGCAGCAGAAATAAAGGATTTTGTACGTAAACTGGCCTTGGTGATACCTTGAAATGTTAATACACCTTTGGGCAATCTTTTACCCTCTTTCTTTAGTTGTGCACAAACACTATAATAATCTTCTCTATCTATCTGCTCTCCAACCAAAAGCATAGAGTCGCCAGATTCAATAATTTCATATTTCTGGAGCATTTGACGTAAGATTATTTCAATATGCTTATTATCAATACTAACACCTTGCAATCTATAAACACTCTGAATTTCATTAATCATATAATCTGTAGCCATTTCAACCCCCATAACAGCCAAAATATCTTGGGGATTAGGGCTACCATCAACCAATAAATCACCCTTTTTCACAAACTCACCTTCACTTACAAGAGTGTATTTTCCACGTGGTATCAAATATTCAATCTGCTCATTGTTATTCTTAATAATAACTTTATGCTTAGATTTATAATCCCTGCCAAGCTCTACAATACCAGAAATTTCACTAATTATTGCATGATCCCTTGGCTTACGAGCCTCAAACAATTCAGCAACACGAGGTAAGCCACCTGTGATATCCTTAACTCCTAATGATTTTCTAGGAATACGGAACAATACATCACCAGACTCTATTTTCTGACCATTCTTTACACTCAATATAGAGCCAATGCTAACCACATAGCTAGCACCCAATCCATTAGATAATTTAATTTGTTTTCCTTTTTCATCCTTGAGTAAAACAGTAGGGTGTAAATCAAAATTACCACTATGTTGACGCCAATCAATAATAATTTTACTAACTACACCAGTCACTACATCCATTATCTCACTTACTGATACATCTTCAACTAAATCAACATATTCAACAATTCCAGATTTTTCTGCAATAACTGGCATTGTATATGGATCCCAAGATGCTAATTTTGCTTTCTTTGTAACATTACTTTCATTTTCAAATAAAATTTTTGAACCATAAGGAATACTATAGCTTGCCAATTCAGTACCACCAACACTGCTGTATATCTTAAGTTCAAATGATCTGCTCATGGCAATTCTATTTCCATGTCGGTCAGTTACAGTTGAATCAATATCAAAGCTCACAACACCATTTGTAGATGCATTGGCACTTGATATCTCAGAACCAGTAGTAGCACCACCAATATGAAAAGTACGCATTGTCAATTGTGTGCCTGGTTCGCCAATTGATTGTGCAGCAATTACACCAACAGCCTCACCTATAGAAACCATTTTACCACTTGAAAGGTCACGACCATAACACTTAGCACAAGAACCACGCAAATGTTTACACATAAGAACTGATCTAACTTTTATAGCACTCATTCCTGAAGCATCAATTTTGGCAATGGCATCTTCTTCAATCAAGTCACCAGCTGCAACAATTAATTCACCGGTAACAGGATGAAAAATGTCATTCATGGCAACTCTACCAAGCACTAATTCACCAATACTTACAACAATTTCACCACCTTCCATAATTTGTGAAGCTGTTATACCATCTGTAGTACCACAATCAAGGTCTTGTATAACAAAATCTTGTGCAACATCTACAAGTCTGCGTGTTAAATAACCAGAGTTAGCAGTTTTTAAGGCTGTGTCAGACAGTCCTTTACGTGCACCATGAGTGGAATTAAAGTATTCAAGAACATCTAATCCTTCTCTGAAATTAGATACAATAGGAGTTTCAATAATATCACCAGAAGGCTTAGACATTAAGCCACGCATACCAGCCAGCTGTTTAATTTGTGCTGGAGATCCTCTGGCTCCAGAATTAGCCATCATATATATAGAATTAATATTTCTGCAACCAGGTAATTCTGTGTCTATTTTAGAATTTTTAGCAGAAATGCATTGCATCATATCAAATGCAATTCTGTCAACACAATGCGACCAAACATCTATAGCTTTGTTATATTTTTCATTTGCTGTTACTAATCCCTCTTGATATTGCATCTCAAATTTCATAACCTCTGCTCTTGATTTAGCAACATGATGCTCTTTAGTATCTGGGATAATCATGTCATTTTTATTAAATGAAATACCAGATTTAGTAGCATATTTAAAACCAAGCAGCATCAAATTATCTACAAAATCAACACAATCCTTCTTACCACAATTTCTATACACCATATCAACAATATCTGCCATATCCTTAGCACCAAGAACTCTATTAACTAAATCAAAAGATAAATTTTCATTAGCTGGCAATATTCTGTACAAAGCCACTCTGCCTGGTGTTGTGTTATAAATATTAAAAACCAATTCTCCATCAACAATAGAAGGGCAACGAGCTTTAATTTCTGAGTGCAGGTCAACAACTTCATGATATAATGCCTGATCTATTTCATCAAAAGAACCAAAAACCATACCTTCACCAAGACCATTTTCATTTAATAAAGTTAAATAATAGATCCCCAGCACAATGTCTTTTGTTGGTACTATTGCTGGCTTACCACTTGATGGACTAAGGATGTTATTGGTAGACATAATAAGTACACGTGCCTCTAATTGAGCCTCTAATGATAGAGGTATATGTACGGCCATTTGATCACCATCAAAATCTGCATTGAATGCTGAACAAACCAATGGATGAAGTTGTATTGCCTTGCCATCTATTAAAACAGGCTCAAAAGCTTGTATACTTAAACGATGCAATGTTGGTGCTCTATTAAGCAATACTGGATGATCTTTTATTATCTCTTCTAAAATATCCCAAATTTCTGGCTTTTCGGCTTCAACCATATATTTAGCAACTTTAATTGTTGGTGCCATGCCATATATTTCCATTTTTGAATAAATAAAAGGTTTAAAAAGTTCTAATGCCATCTTTTTTGGCAAGCCACATTGATGTAATTTTAATTTTGGGCCTACAACAATAACTGAACGACCAGAATAATCAACGCGCTTACCTAATAAATTCTGTCTAAAGCGACCTTGCTTGCCCTTCAAAACATCACTTAATGATTTAAAAGGCCTCTTATTAGTACTTTTCACCACTCTACTACGACGACTGTTATCAAATAATGCATCAACAGCTTCTTGTAGCATACGCTTTTCATTACGAATAATAATACTAGGTGCACCAAGCTCTAACAATCTTCTTAAACGGTTATTGCGATTAACCAATCTTCTGTATAGCTCATTTAAATCTGAAGCTGCAAAACGACCACCATCTAACATTACTAAAGGACGTAATTCTGGCGGCATAACTGGTATAACATTCAGAATCATCCATTCAGGTTTATTCTTTGATTTAAGAAAATCTAATATTATGCGCAGTCTTTTGATAATCTTTTTCTTTTTTAACTCAGAAGTGGCGCTCATTAATTCATTACGCAAGCACTGAGCTAACAACTCTAAATCAAGTTCTTGCAATAAGATTTGTATAGCCTCAGCGCCCATCATTGCTGTAAAGGAATCTTCTCCATAATCATCAACAGCTTTGCTGTATGCATCCTCAGATAATAGTTGTGTTTTTTCAAGTGGTGAAACACCACCATCTACTACAATATATGATTCACAATACAAAACACTCTCCAGGTCACGTAATGATATATCAAGCAATATGCCAATTCTAGAAGGCAAAAGTTTTACAAACCATATGTGTGCAACTGGAGCTGCTAGCTCTATATGACCCATCCTTTCTCTTCTAACTCTTGATAGAGTAACTTCTACACCACATTTTTCACATACAATACCACGATATTTTATACGCTTATATTTGCCACATAAACATTCATAATCTCTTATTGGTCCAAAAATACGTGCACAAAATAAACCATCTTTTTCAGGCTTAAAAGTCCTATAATTAATTGTTTCTGGCTTGCGAACTTCGCCATAAGACATAGATCGTATCTTCTCTGGACTTGCTATAGATATTGCAATCTGGTCAAATTGCTGAACAGAATCAACACTCTCTAATCTAGAATAACTCACACACACCCCTTTTTTAAATCACTCTACTGCATCTTGCAACTCAATATTCAAACATAATGAGCGCAATTCCTCAATCATTACATTAAATGATTCAGGCATACCACATTCCAACTCATTAACACCTCTTATTATTGACTCATACACCTTAACCCTACCTTTTACATCATCTGATTTAACTGTTAACATTTCTTGCAATGTATATGCTGCACCATATGCTTGAAGTGCCCAGCATTCCATTTCTCCAAAACGCTGACCGCCAAAATGTGATTTACCCCCTAATGGCTGTTGTGTAATTAAGCTATATGGACCAACAGAACGAGCATGTATCTTATTATTAACTAAATGATGTAATTTCATCATATAAATATAACCAACAGTCACAGTTCTATCAAATTTCTCACCTGTTAAACCATCTGTTAAAATCACAGAATCCACAGATGAAATACCAATATTTTTTGCAAAATCATCCATAAGCTCTTCACTTGGTGCCTCAAACACAGGTGCTGCAAGCAGAGCTCCTTTCTTTAGGCTATTAGCCAAAGAACGCAGATCATCTACATTGCATCTAGAAATTACATTATGATCAGCTTTATTAGTGTAAACTTTTGATAATAATGATCTAAGAGAATCAACATCTTCCAAGGTATTCATGTTGTTAAAAGCATCAGCTATTTTTTTACCAGTCTGCTTACACAGCCAGCCAAGATGAGCTTCTAAAATCTGTCCCACATTCATTCTTGATGGAACACCTAGAGGATTTAAAATAATATCCACCAGTGTTCCATCTTCTAAATATGGCATATCCTCAACTGGAACTATTTTAGAAACTACACCCTTATTGCCATGTCTACCAGCCATTTTATCTCCTGGTTGTAATTTCTGTTTGGAAGCAAGAAAAATTTTTACTATCTTCAAAACACCTTGTGGCAATTCACTATCAACCAACAACCTTTCAGCTGCTATATTGTAATCATCTTCCAATTTTTTAAACAATAAATCATATTTAACCTTAAACTGCTTTATTTCTTTTAAAATTGACTGATTGTCTACAGATATATTCCATAATTTTTTTATTGCAACATCATGCCCAGTTTTACCATCATTTAATAATTTAACAAACATATCTTCTTGAATTTTATATGATGGTGCAAAGCCATTAAAATTCTTAGAAAGAATTTGACCCAATGTTATATCTTTAATCTGATTAAAAAAATATTCATTTAATATTAATAACTTAATATTATAGTCTTTACGTAAATTAGATTTCTTTTGTTGTTCAATTAAATGTAATCTTTGATCTTTTTCTACACCATGCACAGAAAGAATCCAAACATCTATAACAGTTCCTGAAATTCCAGATGGCACATAAAGTGATGAATCACGCACATCTGATGCTCTCTCACCAAAAATAATCCTCAATAACTTTTCCTCTGGAGTCATTGGCAATTCACTCTTTGGAGTAATTTTGCCAACCAAAATATCACCTGGTTTTACTTTGACTCCTATGTTAACAATACCTGATTCATCAAGATTAACAAGCTTAGCTTCATTAATATTTGGCAAGCTACGTGTTACTTCTTCAGGACCCAGTCTAGTATCTCTAGCAACACACTCTAACTCTTCAATATGAATAGATGTAAAAACATCATCACTAACTAAACGTTCCGAGATAATAATTGAATCTTCAAAGTTGTAACCATGCCATGGCATGAATGCTACCAACACACTCTTGCCTAAAGCAAGCTCACCATTATCAGTAGCTGTATTGTCTGCTATTATATTACCTTTGTGTACAATATCACCTCTCTTTACTCTAGGTGCATGACCAATATTAGTATTATAATTTGATCTTCTAAATTTCTGCAAAGAATAAACATCCATATCACCAGTTTTCTCAGAGCAAATAACAATCCTTGCTGCATCCACCCAACGTACTATACCATCAGATTTAGCAATTATCACAGCACCAGAATCACGTGCTACAATGTATTCTACACCAGTACCAACCATAGGTGCTTCAGCAATCATCAATGGAACAGCCTGTCTCTGCATATTGGATCCCATAAGAGCTCTATTAGCATCATTATTTTCCAAAAATGGAATTAATGATGCTGCAACAGATACAACTTGTTTTGGTGAAATATCTACAAAATTAACCTCATTTCGCATAACATTAACAAGCTCACCACTTTTTCTACAGCATATAATTTCATCTATAAATACATCTTTATCATCAAGTGCATAGCTAGCTTGTGCAATATTGTACTTTTCTTCTTCAATTGCAGATAAATAATGCAATTCATTAGTTACAGCACCATTGACAACTTTATAATATGGACTTTCTATAAATCCATATCTATTAACTGTAGCACATATAGCTAAACTATTTACTAGGCCAATATTTTGTCCTTCTGGAGTTTCAACTGGACAAATCCTACCATAATGTGTTGTATGAACATCACGCACTTCATAGCCAGCCCTTTCTCTTGTAAGACCACCAGGCCCAAGAGCTGACAACCTACGCTTATGTGTAATTTCAGATAATGGATTAGTTTGATCCATAAACTGTGACAATTGCGAAACACTAAAAAATTCCTTAATCAAAGATGTGAGTAACTTAGAGTTTATTAAATCATGTGGCATAACAGAATCTAGATCAACAGATGATAATCTCTCAACAGAAACCCTAGCAATCTTCATTAATCCTATGCGAAATTGATTTTCAACTAACTCACCAACAGCTTTTACTCTTCTATTTCCTAAATGGTCTATATCATCTATTGGCATTTTACCATCTTTCACTGCTATTAAAGCTTTAATCACATGAAGTACATCTGCCTTGCTTAATGTATGATGATCTTCTGGAATATCAAGACCAAGCTTTGCATTCATTTTTACCCTGCCAACATCAGATAAGTCATACTTATCTTTGTCAAAAAATAACCCTTCAAGAAGTGATTCAACAATTTCTGCATTAGCCAGCTCTCCAGGTCTGATAACTTTATATATCTCTATAAGAGCATCAGTTTTCATTGAATTTTTGTCAGCCTTAAGAGTGTTTAGAATATAATTACCAGCATATACATCATCAACAACTAAAATTGAAAAAGATTCAATACCTAATGAATAAATTAAATCAAAATGTGAGCCATTAATAGATTCACCAACACTTATAGTGACCCTATTATCATTCTTATCAACAATATCATGTGCAATAAACAGTTCATCACAAACACTATGATCAATACGAAAATCACCTGATATTGGTAGTTTTGCAGAAATTAATTTAGCAATAACCCTTTGATTAATTCTTGTATTTTTTTCAAGAATAACCTCACCTGTCTCCATATTTCTTAAAGTAAAGAAGCTTTTAAAACCTAAAAAATCTCTTAACTTCAAATTAACAAACCAAAAATCTTCTTTAATATTGTAATTAAATGTGATTTTATTATAAAAAAAATCAATAATTTCCTGCTTGTTTAATCCTAATGCATACAATAATGTGCTAACATGCATCTTCCTTTTTCTGTCTATACGAAAATATATTAAATCCTTAATATCAAACTCAAAATCAAGCCAAGATCCACGATATGGAATTATTCTTGTTGAATAAAGTATTTTTCCAGAACTATAATTCTTACCTCTATCATGATCAAAAAACACACCTGGTGACCTGTGCATCTGCGATACCACAACATACTCACAGCCATTGATAACAAAAGTACCTTTAGTTGTCATTAATGGTATATTGCTTATATATACTTCTTGTTCTTTAATACTTTTTATTTCTTTGGATTTAGTTTCTTCACTTTCTACCCAAACTATAAGTCTCATTAATGCACGAACAGTTGCAGCATATGTTATACCACGTTGTACACATTCATCTTCATTAAACTTAGGTTCTTTTAATGAGTAGGAAACAAAATCAAGTGTGGCTTTATTGCCTGCATCAACTATAGGAAATATACCTTTAAAAACCGATGCTATGCCACTATCTTCCTCAACTCCATCTCTACCATAAAGAAAACGTGCATAAGATTCTTTTTGCACATCAAGCATATTAGGTAGTTTATCCAATTCAATTGCCTTCCCATCAATCCTTGAACGCATAGAATGAGAGAATAAAAAACTACACACACTCTCTGAATTTGCCACACCTATCCCCTTTCATGCCTTAGTAAAAAAAGCTTTAAAAAATTTATAGAACTAACTTACTTAATCTCCACTTTAGCACCAGCTGCTTCTATGGCTGTTTTAATATCATCTGCTTCCTTTTTAGATACACCCTTCTTCAAAATAGCATCTGCTGTTTCAACTAATTTTTTAGCATCCATCAATCCACATGATAATAGATCTTTAACAGCTTTAATAACAGAAACTTTATTACTGCCAATAGTTTTTAATATTACATCAAATTCAGTTTTTTCTTCAACTTTAGCTGAAGATTCCTGTTGTGCTGGAGCACTGCCACCAAAAGACATTGCACCCATAGCAGGTAAATTAAATTTTTCCCTAAAGCCTTCAGAAAGTTGGTGTATCTGGCTAACTGTTAAAGCACAGATATCATCAAGAATACTTGCAACCTTAGCATCAGTATCTTGAGAAGAATGTTGTTGACTCATTTACAATACCTCATTAATTATTAATCATAACTCTTTATCTTTATAAGTCTGTAACACATGCAATAAAGATATTCCTGTGCTATTCATAGTGTTATAAAATTCAAGCAAAGGCAATTGCAAAGATGTATACAATTTAGAATACAATGCTTCAATAGAAGGCATTTTTGACAATGCATAAACATCATTTTTTTTGATTACCTTTGAGTCATAATAGCAAGAAACTACTTCTAATTTAACATTATCTTTAAAAAAATCAATTACATTTTTTAATAAAGGAAAAATATCGTTAGAATAAATGATTAAATTTGACCCAACAGACTCATCTTTAATAGTCATATTATAATCTAATCTATCAACAGCTATACAAAATAAAGTATTTTTTATAAAACATACGCCAGAAGAAATATCATGCAACTTTAACTGAAGCATCTTGGATTCTGTTGCTGTGATGCCATTATTACGCACAAGCATAATCATTGAATAATTTGTCAATATAAGTGACATCTTATTGATTACCTGTTCTTTTTGCTCTCTAGTAGACATAATCTTTCAACTCCATCAAAGTTTAATTCTGTATGATTTGCCCATAGTTGAACTAATAAAAATAGACTTAATTTCCATTTTATCAACATCACTGGGTTTGTTATTCAGTATTGCAGATAATGCACTTTGCAAATTCTTAGCCAATTTATCAACATCAATTAACACATTGCCAAAACACATATTAATAACACCTTTTTTATCAGCTTTATATTCAACCATAGTACCCTGTTTTATTGCAGGCACCACAGAAGCAAAATTGGTTGTAACAGTGCCAGATTTTGTATTAGGCATCAAACCCTTTGGTCCTAATATTTTTGCCACTTTTGCTATACTGCTCATCATAGATGGAGTTGCAATATAGCAATCATATTCAATCTTACCAACAGCAATGTCTTGCAATAACTCATCATCACCAACATAATCAGCACCAGCAACTTTGGCAGCATCCCATTCATTGGCTTTAGCAATAACTGCAACTTTCTTGTTTTTCCCAGTGCCATAAGGTAATGAAATTACACCCCTAAGTTGTGAAATAGTATTCTTTGCACCACAAGTCAAATTAAGTGACATATCAATTGACTCATTGAATTTTGCTGTTTTAGCAGCTATAAGACTGCTTAAAGCATCATTTAAAAACCATATTTTTTTTTCATCAGCCATGCTTGTTACCTCTTACCATCTCCTATAACCTCAATACCCATAGATTTTGCTGTCCCAATGACCATTTTTAATGCAGAATCAATCTTAACAACTCCCATATCAGTCATTTTCATTTTAGCAATTTCTACTAATTCAGAAGCATTAATAGTTTTAACAACTGTAGCACCAGGAGCACTGCTGCCTCTGTTCAATGATATTGCATTTTTTATAAGCCATGATACTTCTGGCATCTTGACATTACATGAATATGTTTTATCACTATATACAATCACTTTTACACGCACTATTTGCAATTTATCATATGAAGATGTTTTCTCATTAAACATCTTGCAAAACTCCATAATATTAATACCACGTTGTCCTAGTGCTGGTCCCAATGGAGGAGAAGGATTGGCACTGCCAGCCTTAATATTAAACTTCAAATTTGCAACAATTGCCTTCTTTATTTGTTCACTCATAAAAATAAACCATTTTATTCTTCATTATTTACCAAGCTAACCTGATCTAGATCCAAATCAACAGGAGTTAATTGTCCAAAAATAGCCACAGCTACTCTTAAACGTTTTTTTGCATTGTCAATATGCTCTATTTCACCAGCAAAAGAAGCAAATGGGCCACTGGTAATTTTCACCTGCTGCCCAACTTCATATAAAACACTAGATTCTGCATTTTCAATTTTTTCTTTCACTAATTGCATCATCTTCTCAAAGTCATCTTTGGTTAAAGGAGCTGGCTTACCACTACTTGTCACAAAGCCAACAACTCCAGGAAGACTTCTTACAGTGTCTATTGCTCTCTTAGTATTTAACATATTTATCAAAACATATCCAGAAAAAACACTTTTTGTTTTATGTTGTTTTACATTTTTTTTTACTTTAAGCACAGATTGTACAGGAACGCAAATTTCACGAATAGCATTGTCTATATCAGCATTCCTCATTTTGTAAGATTCAATACTTTTAGCTACAGACTGCTCTCTTCCAGCACTAACTCTCAGTATATACCAAAAACAATCATCAGAAGACATGTGCATACCCAAACAACAATTTTAAAAAATGCAAAATTAAATAATCTACCACTAAAAAAAAAAACATTGCTATAACCACAACAGATAAAACTATAGTGGCCATACTCATAGTTTTCTTAAAAGAAATCCAAGAAATTTTTTTTATCTCAAAAATAAAAGATTTATAATATCCAACTATATTCATAACAAACCTATAAGCGGGAGTGATAGGACTTGAACCCATAACCTACGGTTTTGGAGACCGACGCTCTACCAATTGAGCTACACTCCCAATATTTATTCAATAATTTCCATAACAACACCAGCACCAACTGTTATACCACTTTCTCTAA
>NZ_CAWVOK010000023.1:0-48083 GCF_963930935.1 Candidatus Xenohaliotis californiensis | reverse complement strand
GAGTATATGCAGAATAGCATAGTACCAGTAGCAAAAGATGATAAAGTGCAAATTGCTGGAATTTTCAGAGCACATTTCAATGAAACTGAAGGAAATTTTGCATTTATTGCATATAATAACAACCCTGCTATACAGTTTGTTGAGCTATCTTCTGCTAACAGTGGCTTTGTATTAGATGATAACCAAACCCACCACTCTAAAATTAGAACAACACATAGAATGCCAACTGTTAGTGAAATTAATGATTTCTCATGTTCTGCAAAACCTCCATACACTGTTCATAGCTTAGCTTGTGTTTTTACTGCAACATTGAAAAATGGTGATATGGCAGTTTGTGCTTTTGTGCAGCCATTATTAGATCAAAATGCTGAACAAGGTGCTAGAGATAATTTATCACTTGTATGTGGCAATGCAACAGGAATTATTGATGGCAATGATCATATTGCACATGTCAGCTCTTTTCCAAATGCTATACAAGGCATGCAAAAAGGAGATACTTTTATACCTAATGATAGGTTTTATAATAATATCTTAGTTGTTCTGCATCGTTATTTAGAAGATCAAAATTTAAGTCTTTTCAGTCTTTTGGGTATTGATCAATATACTGGCAGTTTACTTTTTAATTTACATTTAAATAATGATACCTCAAGCTACCAATGGATTCCATTGTTTTGCGGAAATACAAATGAAAACTTAATTTCTGAGTTAATTGATACCTCAAATACTTCTTCTGTTTCATCTGTAAAATTGAAGATCAGTGGTGTTGGATTGGTAAAAGGTGCCAGAGAAATAATTATTCCAAAAGATAGATTAATTTTATCTAAAAATGGAAATGCTATTATTCTAAGAACTAATTCAAGCAATATTGTAGAAAGCTTAAACTGTCTTCCTTCTTCAAATCCTTACTACTCTTTCTTTGTTATACCTGCACTGGCATTATTATCACTTTCATTGTATGGTGCATATAAATATAAAACTAAGAATAATGATCAAAATATTAGTTTATTAGAAACTGTAGTAGAACATCTTACTCCTTGTATGAATAAAAATTCAACATCAATATCAAATAATACAAATAAAAGACTTGATTGTAACAAACCAAAATATCATTGTGATAATGTTACATCTATTCATTATCAGCCTGTGCCAAGTACTACAGTGCTTAAATTATCAAAGGCATGCATAATATCTAATGATCATTTTCATAAGATTAAATTGCATTATTTAGGTGCTGATGAATATTCAGTTTATGGTCTAAATGTAGAAACAAAACATCCAGAAGACAAGATACCTTTGCCTGTTGATCTTATTAAAGCATTATCAAAAAAACAGCGTAAACTATTTAGTGAAACTTTACAAAAATATATTAGCGAACATGGTAGTACAGATGATCATTATCAAGAAGCTTCTAGACTTGCAACAAAGGAAATTATTTCTGAAACAGGAGAAGATTCTGTATATGTAGATATAGTTGCAGAACCTGCTCCAAACACAAGTACTTTTCAATATGAACATGGTAGTGCAGATGATCATTATCAAGAAGCTTCTACTAAAGATGTAGTTGCAGAACCTGCTCCAAACACAAGTACTTTTCAATATGAACATGGTAGTACAGATGATCATTATCAAGAAGCTTCTAGACTTGCAACAAAGGAAATTATTTGTGAAACAGGAGAAGATTCTGTAGATGCAAGTATAATTGCAGAATCTGCTCCAAACACAAGTACTTTTCAATCAAATGCTTCTATTCATCCTTCTTTTGGACGAGCAGCTGTAACTTCTCTATAAATTTACTACGTTTTCCAAAAAGAACCAATTAGTATAAAGTATTACAGTATACTAATTTAATTATTAAAAAGGTTAGTGAGATAACTAACCTTTTCTAATAAACAAAGATGTTTAGTTTAGTAAAAAAATTAATTGTATACTTAACAACTAGTAGAGCTAGAAAGTATAATGGCTGTACTAGTAAGTAGTAGGTGGTTCTACTTATTGCTCATTGACAATTATTACTATACATACAGTAGTAGTGTAATTATATACATACTTTTAATTTTCTATATGATATATCTTTTTTATTATGCAATTATTAATAATTATAACATTTAAAACTAACATAATATTGTCACACTAATCTTTGAGTAATGCATATCAATAACACAGTAGATCCTAGTATAAAACTATCTGAACTGTTTACAGAACATGTAAAAATAAGTATTATTATTTTCTTTACATTTTTGGTATATTTATAAATTTTTATAAAATTTTTAAACGTTCATTTATTTTTGTATTGGCTGCATTTGCTGACAATCAATCTATAGCAAAAAGAATAGCATCTCTTGATTCTAATGGTAATATTATATATTATGATTATAATGACAATAATATGTTTCCTAGACTATTCTGCCAGATCAATCTCCAAATAATATAAAATTACTCTGTGAGTATCAATCTTCAAATATAAAATATACTTATAATGATAAGTCTCTAAAATATATGAGATGTACTTATCATTTCCTAACATCTAGACAACAAATAAAAAGCTTGGAGTGCCCTCCTTTCTCTCATCTGATAAAGTGTTACCTCATTTATTAAATAATTCTTGTAAACAAAATGATTCAGATAAACAAATAGGATTAGTGGTTGAATCAGATGATAATTCTATAAATAATTTTACTATGATTTGAGAATCTCCAGCTTCATTGCTCAATCTTGCTACAGATATTTCTAATGATATGCAGTCTAATAATGATTACACCATTAAATCTTATAAAGATAAAGCAGTACCTACCAACAGCAGATGATACTAAAGTGCAAGCTAGTGGATATTATTTAATATATGAAAAACTTAAATCTGGTTCATATAAGAAAAGAATTTTTGCATTTATTGCATATATTAATAACCCTGCTATACAATATATTGAGCTTCTTCCTAATAAAGATATTATTACTATACCTAGTTACATTAGGGTAGAATTATAGCATCATACACTACACAATCTAATAGTGTGATTAATGATTTCTCATGTAACAATTTTATTGTGAGATCATTATTCTGTACTTTTACTGCAACATTGGAAGATGGCAGTATGGAAGTTTGTGTTTTGTCAAGTTTGCAAATTTTTTGGAATAGTATGTGCACTGATGAATGTACTTATTATTCCCAAATTATTATTTAGATATAGCAAAACAGAACTTATTGATACTTGATCATATCATGTATGTAAGTGTAAATCCCTACTTAGAATCTGAAACAAAAATTATCTTTGTTTTTTTACAGCGTTATTTACAAAATTAAAATTTAAGCTTTATTAATCTTATGGCTATTGATCAAAATCATAATTTATTTTTTGATTTAAAGTTTGATGATATCTCATATCCTAGTTTAGAGTTTAATGGTTCCATTCTTACATCATGATGGTGTTTCTGTCTCATATCAATGGATTCCATTGTTTTGCAGCAATACAGCATAAGTAATTATAGATTATAATACACATGACAAAACTATGATCAATGTTATAAAATCTGAGAAAAATGTCAGAAACGTAACTCTTCCTATGATAGGATTATATAGTCCATTTAATCTAGAAAACAATATACATTATGCAGATATTGATCTAAGTAAAGCTTGGATTGTCCTATGCCTGTATCTACATAAACACCTAGTTTGCTTATACTCTCTGTGCTATACCAGCAGTGTTAACACTTTCATTATCATTATATGGTGCATATAAATATAAGAGTAGAACTAAGAAGCACAATAATTGAGATGTTATGTTACTTTGTCAGAAGTTAAAAGCTCTGCTGGTGTAAATACTAAACTTATGTCTATTGAAAACAAGAAGAAAGTTAGGCCACAGATAAAACTGGTGTAAGTACTGTTATGTCATTGAAGAACAAAAAGCTATGCCAATTATAATTTTTACTAATGCACAATCTAAATTTAATGCTAAAAATAGGTAATTTACAATATTATCTATTATCATCCCAAAATACAAGTATTCAGCAATCAATTTCTTCTATTCAAGAAAAGAATGTGAATATGGTTGTATAAGTGAGATACTATGTACTGAATAATAAATATTAATTTGTTTTTTATATTAGCACTTATTAATAGAATAATAGAGATACTCAGAGGCTCTAATATTTTATAAATTCATGATAATTTGAGCATAAAAATTGCTTAACCAAGAACTAAGTATATTAGTATCAATATCTAATAAAATGTCTCATAATTAATTGATATTATTTAGATTTAATTATTGTTCTAAAGCTTTATCACTCACATCATTTACTTAATACAATAAGTAAAATTTAGATCTATACAATATCAAGATCATAGAAACATAATAAATAATAAATAGCTTAAAAAAATTAATTTAATAAAATAAAATTAATAATAGCTAAAATATATAATATGAAATCAAGTATAAATAAATCAATTGGTATTATTGGAATTACAGGACGAATGGGGAAAGCACTGTCAGCAACTATTAGTAACCATAAAGATTATGAAGTTGGATTGTCATATTCTCACTCACAAAATCCTTTTGTTGCTCTAAGTGATGTTTTTCAAAAAAATAGTTATATTATTGATTTTTCATCATCCAAGTTTACTAAAGAAATTCTCTATGTTGCAAACCAAAATCCTAAACCATTAATTATTTGCACAACAGGATGGTCTATGCAAAACATAAAAGAAGATCTTATATGCCTTAAACAAAAAGTTCCTGTTGTAATAGCAGAAAACACAAGTATTGGAGCATGTATACAACGTTATTTTACAGGACTGTTGGCTAAAATTTTAAAAAATAACTATGATATCAGCATACTGGAAAAACACCATAGAAATAAAGTTGATTGCCCTTCTGGTACAGCTCTATCCTTAGTACAAAAAATTCAATCTGTGCAAAAACGTAATAACATAAAGCCTGCTGAGCCACACTTCTTCATAAAAGAAGGATCCAGACCTGACAATATTATTAGCATGTCTGTTGAAAGAAGTGGAAATCTCTCTGGAGAGCATAATATCAATTTTACAAACTCTAAAGAAATGATTGCCATAAAACACATAGCATTTAATCACATATTATTTGCAGAAGGAGCATTAAAAATTGTTGAATGGCTTGATGCAATTTATCCTTCATCAGGGATATATACAATGACCGATGTGCTTGGTTTACGCAATATTGACCTATCTGATTAAAAATAATATAATTTAGTTAAATTAAATTTATTTTTTGCACTTGCTTTCTCTTAAATATAATTTTGTGCAAATTCTAAGGAAAATTTATGTCTATTAATGTTTCTATACTAGGAGCTACAGGTATTGTAGGTCAAAAAGTTATTGCACTTTTATCTCAAGAGCCCAATTTTCATATTACAGAACTCATTGCATCTCCTAAGCACACTGGACAATTATTTGGCAATGTATGTGATTGGCGTGAGCCTATTATGGATCTGCCTAGTGATATTGCCAATATAAGATTAGTTGATCCATATAACTTACAAGCATCATATAATATTTCATGCTTACCAACTGAACCAGCACAATTAATAGAACCAATTTTAGCTAAACAAGGAAAAATTGTTTTCTCCAATGCACCATCTTTTCGTATGCAACACAATGTTCCATTGATCATTCCTGAGATTAACAAAGACCATTTGTCTTTACTGGCAAATCAAACAACATCAGGTAAATTAATAACAAACCCAAACTGTGCTGCCACAGGTGCCACTCTTGCACTAGGGCCACTAACAAACCAAAAAGAAATTATACATGTTAGTATTGTAACGTTGCAATCAATAAGTGGTGCTGGTTATCCAGGGATATCATCTATTGACATCACAGGAAATACTATCCCTTATATCCAAGGAGAAGCCAAAAAAATTACGGAGGAAGTAAAAAAAATTCTAGGGACAGCTACAAAACCAGCCACTTTTCCAATTACAACCCATGTTCATCGAGTACCTGTTATGTATGGACATGTAGCAACACTGCATATTACATTTAAAGATAACATAACACCAGAAGAAGCTATTCAATCTTATCAAGACTGGAACCAAAAGCATCCTAACTTATTTGTGCTACATAAGCAAAATGATCGACCACAAAGCATACGTGATTTACATCATGATGATATGCGTATTCACATTGGTTCTTTATGCCAAGGAGGTCAATTGAATATATTGGGATTAACCACTTTAAGCCACAACCTTGTGCGTGGTGCTGCAGGTGCTGTTATAGCAAACATAAAAAACTATTTAAATGTAGAAAGAAAATCTTATGATTCATAGTGTAGTTGCAAAATTTGGGGGCACAAGTGTACAATCGGCAACCTCTATTCAAAAGATCAAACAAATTATTAGCATGAATACCAACATTAATGTTGTAGTTGTTAGTGCTGTAAGTGGAATTACTGATCTTCTCATGGAATTTTGTAAATCCAGCTCATCAAGGCAACATACCTTAGCTGAAAAAATTAAACAAACACATCTAACACTTGCCAAAGATCTAAACCTTTCTTTAACAGATGAGATTATTAACTATATAGATCAACTAAATCCAAAAATTAACAGCAATGCTTTGACCACAAGACAAATTGATGAAATACTATCACTTGGAGAAGATTTATCCTCTTTTATTATCCATGCTTTTTTAATTGCACAAGGCATTAAAATTAAACATATTAATATACGTGACTATTTAATAACAGATACTCATTTTGGCAAAGCAACTCCTGATATAAAAGAAATTCGAAAACGCTTTGCTTCTTTGCCAAATGATTTATGCATCACTCAAGGATTTGTTGGTTCTACATATACAAAACAAACTACAACTCTTGGCCGAGGAGGAAGTGATTACAGTGCAGCACTTATTGCAGAAGCTATGTCTGTAGATAAACTTTTAATTTATACAGATGTGCCAGGAGTTTTTACCATGGATCCAAATGTTACTACACCTACTTATCCTATCAAAGAGCTTACTTTCCAAGAAATGGCTGAAATGGCAAACTTTGGTGCCAAGATTCTCCACCCAGCAACACTAGAGCCTTGTATACGTTCACATATACCTGTGCAAATTCTATCAACCTTTGAGCCTGATCAACCTGGAACGCATATTTGCATGACAGCACCCAAAATGCCAGAACCAAAAATACGAGCCATAACAATGCGAGGAAGGCAAATCCTTGTTATTGTTAAAAGCTTACAAATGTTAAATGCTTATGGATTTCTGGCAAACATTTTTAATATTCTTGCTAAATATAAGATAAGTATTGATTTAATCACTACTAGTGAAGTTAGCATTGCTCTAACAGTTGATGAAAAAGAATGTAAAGATGTCTTTCATCCATCATCTAAATTAATGCAAGAGCTCAAGCCATTTGCAGATATTGCCCAAGAAAAAGATTTAACACTTCTAGCTGTAATTGGTTCAGGGCTTACAGTTTCAGGTGTAATACAAAAAACATTAAGCTACATACAACCTTCTATAATTCGTTTAATTTGCTATGGTGCAAGTAATTCAAGTATTGGAATCCTTGTTAAAGAAAAGGATGCAGTATATCTTGCAAAGGAACTTCACAAAAAACTAATAGGAGAGTAGTGTGTTTAGTGAATTATCAGGTAGTAATTTATGGTTCAATGGAAAAATAATTCCTTGGCAGGAAGCAAATATTCACATTATGACTCATGCACTGCACTATGCAAGCAGTGTTTATGAAGGTTTGCGCTCTTACCATGGAAAAATATTTAAGGCAACAGAACATTATCAACGACTTCATAAATCTGCAGCTTATTTAGACTTCCAAATCCCTTATACATCAGAAGAGCTTATAGAGGCAACACAACAACTTATCATAAGAGACAAATACCAATATGGGTATATAAGAGCAATTGCATGGTGTGGAAGTAAAGTTATGACAGTTTCTCATAATGGTGCTGATGTTAATGTGGCTATTGGAATTTGGGAAAGACCTCTTACTTATCCATCTCAATATTATTCAGATGGTATTTGCATGAATATTGCACAATGGAGAAGACCAGATCCAAATACTGCACCTGTACACAGTAAGACAGCTGGGCTTTACCCAATATCATCTATAAGCAAAAAGGAAGCGGAAAAACAAGGATTTAAAGATGCACTTATGCTTGACTATCAAGGTAATATTGCAGAAGCAACTAGCTCAAATATATTTCTTGTAATAAATGGTCAACTTTATACTCCAGTGCCCAAATGCTTTTTAAATGGAATTACACGCTGTACTTGCCTGCAAATTGCAAAAGATGCTGGAATTCCTACTCAAGAAATAACGCTAACACTTGAAGATCTTAACAAGGCACAGGAAGTCTTTCTAACAGGAACAGCTATTGAAATTTTACCAGTAGGAAGTATTGTTGGGCATAACAAGACGTGGAGCTTTAAACCTGGATTAGTTACACACACTATACGTTCCAATTTCCAAAACATGATCAACAATTTTTAATACTAAATAACTCTATAATAAAATTTAATATATCTTACACAATCTTTCTAAAAATTAAGATCAATAAAGCAAACTATAAAAAATTTAAACATATATCTATGATCTAGTGCTAATGGTGTAACTTCCCTTAAATTTCTGCTTAATGTGTTGATATTGTTATATTTTCACCTTTAAACTAAGTATGACAAATTACAACAAAATCTGCAACAATCTACTAATAATCTTATTGATGGCAATACTCTTTGTCAGATTGGCATACAAATGAACAACTTTATATACTATTAAACATAACAATAAGTTTCTTCTTTAGTTGATAAAAACATTATTGATACTGGTAGTGTTTGCATGCCAATTAAACCTACATACAAATATTCTTATGGCATTGCCATAGAATAATTATTATTATGCCACAATTTTATTGATCTAGAATTTTTAATGACAAGTATTGTTTTAGTTGTTTCTGGAACATTATCATACAATATTAATCTATATAAAAATCCATACACCACTCAAAGCATTACAACTATTCCCTATCTATGAAAAATCCAAATGGTAGGATAAGAAGTTTAGCAAATTATAAAACAATAACCACCAAAGCATTTGTTTATTATGATAATAATGATATAACATTAATGGTAATTGGTATAAATCTTATCTTACAAATATCTTTACTAAGATGCTAGACAATGTTTTGGAATCAGATATAACAATACATTGCACAACAAATGTCTTGCTGTAGCATTATCCAGCTTTAATAAAAACAATCAATTCTACATACAACAAAATTCTAGTGAAAAATATAGGTTATAATTAAATTAATGTGCATATAATTTTGCATAAATGATTGAACTTTATCAATGTATCAAAAGTTAATAAAATTAAGGAAAATATGGATTATAAAACACTTCTTAAAAATTTAGAAACTGGAAAGCAACGTATTGCAAACAAAACAGGAACAACTTGGAATGTGAACTTAAAACTAAAACAACAAATTGTAGATCTTTTTCAACAAACAGAAACAATTAATTTACCAAATGGATTTCGTGATAAATCTATTCTATTACCACAAATATTTACAGAACGTTCAGATGTTCGGATAGTTCCAGGTGGTACATCAATTCGACCAGGCGTATATCTAGGAAAAAAAGTTGTTGTTATGCCGCCATCTTACATTAATATTGGTGCTTATATTGATGATAATAGCATGGTTGATAGTCATGTTCTTGTAGGTTCTTGTGCTCAAATAGGAAAAGGTGTTCATTTATCAACTGCAGTACAAATTGGTGGCACACTTGAACCAATTAATTACCAGCCTGTTATTGTGGAAGATGATTGCTTCATTGGTGCAGGAGCAATCCTAACAGAAGGAATCTTAGTTCGCAAAGGTGCTATAATTGCTCCTAATGTTTCACTATCTGCTTCAGTTCCTATTTATGATCTTGAAAGTGAGAAAATCATTAAAGGTGAAATCCCTGAAAATGCTGTTGTTGTCCCAGGAACGCGCCCTGTTAAAAAAAATACCTGGGGAGAACAACAACAACTTACACTTGGATGTGCAGTTATTGTAAAATATCGTGATAAAAAAACAGATAAATCCATAGCTCTAGAAGCTGCACTAAGGTAAAATATGAAAAATCAAGAACTAGAAAAATTAGCTATGCAAGGTGCATTCTTTGTATATGATTTAGACAAACTCTACAAGCATGCAACACAACTAACTGCCAATCAAATACGAATATTTTTTGCATGTAAGGCAAATCCATTGAGTGCCGTGATTAAAACATTAAGAAAAGCTGGTTTACATTTTGATGTAGCTAGTGAAGGTGAATTGCTGCAAGTAGTTGCACAAAATATATTGGGCAATCATATTATCTTAACAGGCCCAGCCAAATCTGAGCATTTACTAAGACTGGCACTTAATTGCAGAGTTGGTGTTTTTGTCATTGAAAGTGCTCAGCAACTACAATTATTGCAACAGCTTGCAAAAAACTATTCTTATAAACCATCTGTTCTGCTTAGAATTCAACTACAATGGGATTCTTTTGATGATACAAATATTATAGGAGGCAATCATACTACACATTTTGGCATTGATTTAGAAACAGCAAAAACTATTTTACATCAAATTAAACTACCTTTTTTGGGTTTTCATGTCTTTCAATGGAGCAATATTCTTTGCATAAATAAATTACAAACCATATGGGAGCATACTATTAAAACTTGCCAGACTTTAACTAAAGATTTTACTGTAATTGATGTTGGAGGTGGACTAGGTATTCCATATCAAGGAGAAAAACCTATATCATGGCAGTCTGTTAATATGCTTATAAAAAATCTGCAAAATACCTATAATATTCCAGAATTCTGGCTTGAAATGGGGCGTTATTTAATTGGACCTTATGGATTTTACATGACTACTGTAGTAGATCGTAAAAAAACTTATGCTCAAGATATACTAATTTTAGAAGGAGGAATCAACCATATAGCCCGACCAGCACTAGTAAAAGAATTCTTCCCTGTATCTTTGTTGCGAAACACATCTGCAAAATTACAATATTTCCTATTATATGGTCCATTATGTACATCTTTGGATTTTCTAGGTAAAGTTATGTTGCCCAGTGATGTACAAATAAATGATATACTAATTTTCCAGCAAGCAGGAGCATATGGATTTACTGAAAGCCTACCTTTCTTTTTATGTCATAAGATACCAGGAGAAGCAGTTTACTATCAAGATAAAATAAGAATAATTCGCACCCCACAATCAGCACAATCATGGTTAAAATAGGATAATCTTCATGATAATAACTCATATTCATACACGTACTTTAGCTAGTGGTGAACAACTAAATATACCCACCTTCCATTTCAAAGGAACTGATAAAAATGCCCCCTCTGCATATATTCAATCAAGTATTCATGCCTCAGAAGTACAAGGATGTCTTGTTAGTTTACAACTTATTGAACATTTCAGAAAAAATCCACCCTTGGGCAATATAACTCTCCTGCCCCTTACAAATCCCTATGCTATTAATCATAAGGTTGGAGATTACACACTTGGTCGTTTTGACCCATCAACAGGTGAGAACTGGAATCGCCTTTATGAAGATTTAACTCATCTTGTTAAAGATTTCCTTGAAAAACATTCTTGGGCACACTTTGATCAACTTATTCCTCTTTTCAAACAAACACTTAAGCAACATCTTAAACAACAAGGCAATGGGAGCTATGCCAAAAAACTAGCGCGAGATCTGCATATGATTGCCATTATGGCTGATGTTGTGCTTGATTTGCATTGTGATACAACATCCATACCTCACGTTTACAGTGTAAATTATGCAGTAAAGTCTGCAACACATTTAGGAATTCCATTTATTATTAGCATTCCATCTGTTTTTGCACATGCCTTAGATGAAGCAATATTTTGCCCTTGGATTGCTTTAACAAAAGTCTATAATCAAAACCATAAAAATGGTATTCCAAAAAAAATTCCTGTTGAAGTTTTTACTGTTGAATTAGGCTCCGCTGAAATTATTTCTTCTCAAGAAGCTACTCAACAAGCTAATAATATTCTACACTATCTTAGTACAAAAGGTATTTGCACAGATGTGCCTTGCAATCAACCTAACTTATTTTATACTTGTATACTTAATGATTTTCAAACACTATATGCTCCTATAGGTGGTTTAATAACAAACTGTGCACCTTTAGGTCAAATTGCTCCAGCTAACAAATGCCTTATGCACTTAACTCAGCCAAGTTTATGGTGCAAAACACCTAAATCTAAAGACATCATTGCATATTCAAGCCAGAATATTAGCCTTAACTGTAATACAATTCCAATAACTCATTCAGCAAGTGCAGTTGTTCATGAAGGGATGGAATTAATGAAAGTTTTTACAAACTACAAGACACTACATAGAAATCTTATTACTGCATAGGTTTATCTTAATTTTTTTCAAAACTCAAAGAATGTGCTCTTCACAAGGGATAATTGCACTCCCTGCTATTGTAAGATAATTTTTTCTTTTTTTTAAAAATTTTATATTTCAATTTTCTAGTTAACTGATTTTTAGCACTACTCACCTTCAACTAAATCAAAAATTTTAATGAAACATCTCATGCTAGTTGATTTAATTATAAATTAAATAATATTTATTATAATAATACAAAATTTTATGAAATAAATTTAAGAATACTAATGTAAAAATTATAATATAACAAAACTAAATATCTCTATGAAAACAGACTTAAACAGTAAATTAGAAGAAATACTACTAAAAGGCAGTGAAAAACCAAATCTATTTATAGTTTATACATGGTGCACAAAAGATCCTGATAAATTACAACCTGATGACTTTCCTATACATGAGGTAAAATTAACTGGTGAGCAGGAATTTACATCACAGTTGTCCAATATACTACAAACAGCAAAAATGGCAGAAGAAAACAACATGATTGTTGTGCTAAACGTTGAAAAAGATTCAATGCCTGAAGCAAATTTTCACAATCTCCTAGAAGTTTTATATAATACACCAGTAAAAATTGAACTTTGTAACCCAGAAAAAAAATTTAATCCAAATTTAGGTGACTTGGGAAGCCATGTTGATATAACTAAAGCAAGAACATGTATGGATCTACATGAAAGATTTGGCTCTCCAGTTATGAGTATTGATGTTGATATGGCATTAGATCCTAGATTATTTCTACCATGGTTTGAAGGACATAAAGATATACCATTCAATCTTATTGAGCATCCTAAAAGAGGAAGGCCTTACCCTCCTTACATAGAAAATAGTCTGATATTTTATAATTATAAAGATGATGACAAGGCTAAAGATTGTGTTTGTAATACATATGATGCTATGCTGGAAATGCATGATAATGTGCTAAATTGCACCTATAGCATACAAGAAAGAAATTTTGCCAGATACCATAAACAAAAATACAATAAGCCAGAACACTCTTATATTAAAGATGAGGATATGACTCCAGAAAAAATTGGCAGCATCCCAAAACAGTCTTTTATACCTTGGGATATAACAAATGCAAATCGTGAAAATAATGCTAAAACTTGGAGTGATGATACTTGGAGTGATGATAGTACTGCAAAAACAAAATTTGCCAAGAAAGAACAATGTTTAGAGTTAGTAAAACAATACTTAACACCAAAAGGCATGCTTACCACAAATAGTATTAGTAGTAAGGCACAACATGATGAAATCCAAAAGTGATGAAGATTATAAATTCACCTTCATTTTTTATGATAAGAGTGGCAGTATGGCCATTCAATAATTAAGTGAAGCTTTGAGGTAACTAAACAGACCCTGATCATCTTTGTCTTTAACTTTAATAGAGAATAAGTACTTTGGTATATATTAATCCAGTCTTGCAAACAATAATACTGAGATATTGTGAGATATTGACAGTGAGTAATTTTCTGTGATGATAATAGCATTGCAATTAAAAACAACATAATTTACTTAGTTATTCAAAGAATTGCCTCAACTACAATGGCTATTAGATTAGTAATTTATAATAAATATATTGTCAAAATTGGCATTAATATGAAAATAGTATGTTTGCTGTCTCTAATAATTTTTTTAGTTAAGTTAGTAAAAATATTTGTATAATCATCTACTAATTCAATGCTATCTTAGTTGCATTTTTCAACTAAAAAATTCAGCTACATTAATTCTGTTAAAGCAACTTAGCAACAACTGTTTTTGATGTAATTAGCAAATATTTGCCTAATTCATATAGTTTATATTATAGCATCTTCATATTATCTGGGATACAATGTTGTCTGAATATACGGAGCTTTTATATGATAGGCAAACTTTCTGGTATTGTAGATAGTAAGTTAAAAGATGGTATTATACTCCAAGTCTTAGGAATAGGATTTATAGTTAACATTACTAATAAATTATCTACAAAATTTAAGATTGCTGAGAATATTAGTTTGTTTATTGAATGTAAGTTCAAAGAAGATAGTGTTAATATGTTTGGATTTACTTCTTTACAAGAGAAGGAATGTTTTTGTCAACTGACAAAAGTTCGTGGCATTAGTGGTAAATATGCAATGCGTATAATGAATGCATTAAGTGTAGATGAGCTGGCAAAAGCAATTTCTTCAGCAAATATAACATTACTAGCAACAATTCCTGGCATTGGCAGAAAAACAGCATCTCGTTTAGTCTCAGACATAGGTGATAATATGGACTTAGGATTTTTAAACAATATTACTGAGCATAATAATATTGTAAATGATGCAGTTGGTGCATTAAACTCACTAGGACACTCCATAGCTGATGCACAAAAAGTTGTACAAAATATATACAATAACAATAAAAGCATAACTCTAGAAGAACTAATTAGTAAAAGTCTTAGTATGATGAGCTGTTCATGATGAAATGGTGCTGGTTGTTATTTCTGCTGTTTATTTATAACTTAAAGGGATATACTGCTGTTGAAGTGTTGTATAATTTTGAGTATGGCTTTGTAGCCAAAGGATTAGTGAATTTTTTATTAGAAGATGAAAGTGATCATGGTTATATTAGCATGGAAATTATTCCAGAGAAGTCTTTGTTTAAAATAAATCCAATTATTGGTAATACAAAATGTACAACAAGATGGCATAGAACAAACAGTAATTATTTACCAGATAGTCATATTTGCAACATTGGCAATATAAATAATACAAAAGTTTTATACAGTAATGGTCATATTACTGATCTTATTATTGGTGATATAAATTTATCTAATAATAGTAAAAATTTTAGTGTTTTTGGCAATTCTTATGATTTTTTGTATGCAATGATTTCAATGGCTAAATTAGTAAATATAGCAATGGAGATACCTGGTTGGCAGGTGCTTAGTGCTAATGGGGTTAATTTTTATGATTGCACCTATACTAACAATACTAGAAAAAATGTTGCCTGTTCATGCAGCAAAATTTTAGATCAAATAAGCAGAAATATTGTAAGAGAAGACTGTGGAAATTTATTGGTCAAATTTGCAGATGAATTAATGCCTCAAGAAATCTCTTGGAAGTTTTCTTGGAGTAGTGGGATAATGCATATAGTTAAATGATTAGTATGCTATGCTGTCACTTAATGGTATCAAGCAAACCATCAATGCCTTTGTTTTTTATAACTGAGTCAACCTCATTTCTTTGAGAAAGTGCAAGACTAATACCTGATGTAATAACATCATAAATTAGCAGCATACCATCTGCTTTGTGCAACCTAACCTCAAATGGCACTTTGCTGCCATCTTTAGATAAGACAAAACCTATTACTGAAAAACGATTATTGCTACGCTCACTTGTGCTAGTTATCTTTAATTCTTTATCACTAATATAACCTAATGAGCTATAGTAAAGATTTAATGCAAAATTTTTATATCCATGAATGAATTGTTTATGTTGCTCACTGTTTAGTTGGCTATTATTTTTTCCTAAAATAAAACCACTAAGCCATTTAATATCTACTTGCTTATCTATAATAGATAACACTTCACTCTTTTTGGCTTCTTCACTATTTTTCTTTGCCAAAATTTCTTTAATTGCTGCAACTGTACTTTCAACAGTTTGTGCCACTTCATTTGCTGAAGCATTTATAAAAAATAGACAACATATCAAAACAACTGTTGGCAACATCATTACATGCATTTGTTTTCTTAAATATAGTATTTTCATTTTCTATAAAATTTTAATATACTTATTAATAATAATTAAGATTAGTTAACAAATACTTTATTTATTCTGTATTGAGTATAATAACTGCGCCAACTTATATATGGATCAATGGAATGTTTCTCAGTATTTTCATAAAAACTAAATATATCAGATTTCATTTGTATTATATATAATAAAAATGCACTACGATAAACATAACCTGGTATAAAATAACTAAGTGGATTAACAATAAAATCAAAAAGAAGTCCTATAAAGCCTATAATTGTACTTGGTCCAAGAATTGGTGCATATAAGTATATGTCATCTTTTGCAAATTTATATAAAATTTCATCAAATGTTTTATTTTTTGCTGGCAAGCCAAGTTCAGTAGCAACATCAAATATACCAAAAACACCAGCAGTAGTGTTAATAAACAATCTCCAAAAGCTATTAAATGCCATCTCTAGATTGCCATCTATTAAAAAATTAATTGCATTACTAGGTTCTTGAAAATTATTAATACTACTTTTTAACATAAGCTTTATGGCTGATGGTATTGCATATTTATATGTCTTAATTATAGGAATACCAATAATAGCATCAAATGAACGATTAACTTTGTATAGATTACGATTAAATGATTCAATGCTATCTTTTATCTTAAATTTATTATCTGTTTCTAGGTATTCCATATATTCATCATCATATGCACTGTAGTCATCTACTATCTTATTTTCTGCATAACAAACAATTTGTATTAACAACACCACTGATAATAATACTATTTTTCTTATGAGAATCTGCATTGTTAATACAAAATAATTATTTATTTCAATATATCACAATATATATGCAGTGAGAATGTATATTCAGACACATTGCTCTGCTGGCATAAGTAAATATTGTTAATTTTTGTCTTTATCATCTTCTTCAAGATCATTATTAAATGATCCTTCATCATCCACAGTCCCTAATATTTCTGACTTCTTCTTACGTGATCTAGGTGGTAATTGTGGTTTTCTGTCAAGTTCTGATCTTTTAGTTTGCTGATTGGATATTTTGCCATATTCATCTTTGAGTGCCTTGTTTTTTTGCTCTGTAGCATCTGCTATGTCATTTTCATATATATTTTTACTGTCATCTTTATCAATTGTATCATATATGTTTTCATCATCAATTGTATCATATATGTTTTCATCATCAATTGTATCATATATGTTTTCATCATCACTAATTGGTTCTTTGGATTTGTTTATATTGAGAGCACCTCTTGCAGCTTCATTGGTTATATTTTTATCTTGGAAATCATATTTCGCAAGTGCTTCATTAAGCAACTTACCTCTTACATTCTTATCTCGCAGGAAAGCAAGTCCATCAACATGATCTTTATATGAAGATCCTATATTATATAGTTCCTTCATTGTTTTCTTGGGGCTAGTTGCCATTTCTGCTAAGCCTTTTGGAGTGAGTCTTTTTATGCCTTTGTCAAAAAATTCTAATTTCCCAAAAACAGAATCACTAATACGTGCACTAAGTGCACTATGCTTGTCTTCCATGCTTTTAGCCTTATCTATTGCACTTCTTGTTTTTGGTGCACCAAATAGTGCAGCTGGTGAAGCAATAGTACCAACTATGCTGTGTATTTTATCTAATCGTGCAACTCGTGCCACAGAATCTTGAAGACTACCTTTAAGGGCAAGTGCAAATTGGAATGGATTATATTTTCCACCAAAAGATGCTAGATATCTAGTGGCGTTACCAAAAGTTGCAGATAGATTGTCCCTAAATATTTCCCCACCACCAACAAGTTGACCTACTTCAAGCACTGCATCCTTCATAAAAATTGCCAATATAGTTATTAGCAGAACTATACTAGCTTCATTAAGATCAATTATTTTACCATCATTTAAAATTTCTATAATTCTATCTGCATCATCTTTTGGATCAAGATATGGCAAGTTAACATAACGTTTTGCTTTAAAATCATAGTATGGTGGCACTGCCATAACTTCCATCTTGCTTCCAATCTCATATGGCCTATCATACCAAATTTTTCTATTTTGATCATTAGCATCAACTCTTTGTCTTTTTGGAGCAGAACTGCCAGATAACAGTATAAATGGATAGAAAATATCACCAGGATGATGCCCAGTTATTGACCCTATATCTGGACAACATATACTTACATCACATCCAGTTGCACAAGGTGCAAAGCTTATTATAGTACTACTACATGTTGGGAAACCAACTGTTTTAAGCACATGTGTTTTTACTATATCAAATACAAAAATTAGAAATGCCATTAATACAATAATTTGTAATGCATTGTGTATTAATGAGCTAAGCCAGCCATCAAAAATACTTTTTAATGGCTTGAATAAAAGAGCAATTAAGAATATTGGAGTTAACCCAAGTAGGAATGATATTACCATCATGCCGGATAGGTAGATTGCTACTGCATTTATAGTAATAATCATTAGCATTACGAAAATGCATAGCAATATCAACACCCAAACTATTCCAACTCCAGGTTGTGCTGCAATTACTGCTGGTATTTTCATATTCCATATAGTGCTACTAAAGAATTGAGTGAAAAAAAAGTAATCGATAAAAGAAAATGGATTATCAGGATCATATTCTGCAATGGCAGAACCAATAATACCAGATAAATCTCTAACGCCATCAGTAAAAAGTATTAAAAAATTCTGATAAAAAAAATCCCAACTGTTAGGACTTAATAGTGAAGCAATGACAGCAATCTTAATAATTCTAACTACAACATCAGCATAGCTAATGTTTATTGAACCAATAACATAACCAAAACCAGTTAGAATAATCATCAAGGAAGCTGATGCTAAGACTGCAGACTTGTAATTAGGGTTCTTGACAATACCAGAGAATGTTTTTTCAGCATAGTGAGAAAAAAGAGAGTTTATTTTATTTAATAACCAAGAGAACAGCTCTGTACCTCCACCTCTTTGCACACCAGACATAAATTTTATTTTTAAGTTATCCACTTCATTGTCTGGGTAGTAACTAGAAATAACTTTGACAAAAATTTTCCAACCTTTCTGTGGTTGTATTTCATTGCCAGCTGAATCTTTTAGTGCTGTGTCACCACTCCAAAATCTACTTTTTCCTGGTGAATATAGATGCACTGTTGTGTCTATAGGATTTTGCACTCTAGCTTTAGTTGCATTTGGATGATAACGCATCTGAAGTTCTTTTTTCTTTTGCTCTTTTGCAGCTGAGCTTAGTCCACCATTTCTTTCAATTTTCATTAATTCTTTTTCATACACAGCATAATTTCGAAAAAATAATAAATAAATACCAAAACCATCTTCAAACCAACATGGTGCACCATATTTTATTGATGATCCAGAGCCAGAATCATTTATAACATAAGGATTATCATCTATTATTTCTAAACACTCCTGACCTTCTATATTAACTTTTCTGAAATTACTACAATTTCTATCTTTTGCTGTTGAGTTCCATGATGTCCATTTGCCAGATAATTCCATAACTAATGGCTTACCATTAGTTATTAGTTCTGTTTCTTGCCATGGTAAAACTTGATGATATTTAGGCTCATAGCCATTCTCACTATCATCTAACATGTTAAACTCAGCAATATCAGTAAATTTTGCTCTTACGTTTAATGCATATCCTTGGCCAACATCATCTGCTTCTGTACAAGGACCACTACATCCATAAAGCATTAATAACAACAAACAACATGCAATATTTTTTGCTAAATATCCATATTTCATACACAAATCCAGCTATTTCCTAGGTATCTTATCATTCTTATTTCCATTTGTTGTTTTACTATCTGGGCTTGGCAAGTTAGTTGTATCAGCTTTTCCTATACGTGTAGCATTCTTTTTGTTAGCACTATCTGTATCATTTCCACCTCCTAGTTTTAGGTCAGATTGCAAATTATTTGTTGATCTTTTAGAATTTATTTTGCCACTGCTATCTAAATCATTTGCTGGCATTCCCATGTCTTTTTTCTTGGAATCAATACTTGACTTATTGTCAGATCTTTTGGTTTTTTCTGATGACACATTTTTCTTAAACCTATTTAACAGGTCTTTTGACATTTGTCTTCTGTCTTTACTTTTTTGGTCAATTCCCAAAAATCCTTTACCTTGTGCAATCATTGCATTAGTTGCAGAACTTATACCTTGGTGTGCATAACTAAATCCAACCATACAGGATGCCATTGTTTGAGATACCTTAGCCATTATATCCATTGATTGAAGTGCTACTACAAAGAAAAATAATACATTTATTGAGAATGGCATGCCAAAAAACTCCCCTTTCAAAAAATCTCCAATATCATGTGTGAAATACTCTGGAATGTGTTGCCAACCACCACCTCCAGCATTGCTATAGTCTATATATGTTTTTGGCAACCATCCATCAGCAAAACATATTACCAATGGAGGTATAAAGCTTAATATACCAGGCAGTATGCCAATTACTAGACCAAATACACATAGATTGCATAGCTTAAAATAAAACAAATCTTCTACTGCATATTCTAGCAATTGAATCATAAATCCTACTGAAATAAAATAAAAAGCTGGCTGTGCAATATACCCTACGATCATCTTAAGCCATGCATCAAACAAGTATTTTGTTTGTTTAAATAGTATAAATATAAGAAATAATGGAAAGAGTGTTATTAAAAATGCAATGGCCATCATGGCCATTGCATACATTAGCAGTCCTTTCAAACAAAGTTTAGTAAATTTCCAATATGCTAAAATGAGTATTATAAAAATAACGAAACCAATTGGACCTGATAAAAACAATGCAAGCATTTTACGCCAAGCCTGTGCACTAAATAATGCACCAAAAGTACTATCAAAAAAGGTAAAATCATCTGTTGGTTTACTGGAGAGTGATAACATACTTATTAATGTATTAATAAATGGCAATATGCTCTCAAAAAACATTTTATTAAAAAACTGCCAACTATTTGGTGCAGCAAGTTGTGCCACAAACCCTATTCTTACTAAAGATATTACAACACCCTCTTTGCTTACTGGAATTAAACCAGTAACATAACCCAATCCAGTATAAGTTATATAAAGCACTAAAGTGGCTTTTATAGCATTGCCCATGTTACGTACTAATGATTCAAAATGACGTTTTACATAAGATTTATCGCTATCATAAGCTAAAACATTTCTAATAATCTTAAAGATTTGTCCTATGGCAATTGATGGTACTACTGTAGTCTCTTGTAATTGTAACATTACATTATATTTTCCTTTACTACTTTTGTGATTATTTGTAGCACGTGGTTTAATAGCGAAATATAAATGATCATTATCATTATATGGTGTAAAATCAATTGTCTTATTCCCTTGTCCTGGAATAATAGAAATTGTACTGCTATCCCCAGGTTGTGTACCACTTGGATTGATGCCTATATATGCATAGAGCCTCTCACCATCAGTATAAGGACATTTTTGCTTAATATTAATATGATAGCCACCCATATTATTACTATATGCATTGTACTGATCTTTAATTATTAGCATTAATTCACCAGATGATTTTGGCATGTATTGAGTATACATTTGTAAACCATCTCTAATATTGCTATATGCTGAACATTTAGCATTTTTCGTGTTATCTGGCCAGCATTCATCTCCAACAGCATTGTAACTGGTATCATTTGAACCAATTTTAGCTATTAATGATGATGCATATAATCTAGGAACTTTACTAGAAGCAATATCCTTTCCCATATCCTTAATGCTTTTATTCCATTCATTCATGTTAAATGAATATAACATGGTATTGCATTGTGTATTAAGTGTATAAAGATCCCACTGATCATAAGGAGCATTTGGTTGAATATCGCTACATTTAAATGAACTTAGAGAATTGCTGCTTATATTTGCCAATGCAAACTCTTTGCCTTGAATCCAATTCCTAAAATATAGCATGCTTGGTGGTAAAATTATTTGTTGTTTTTTACTAAACTTATCAAGTAAATCAATTAAAGCATTAAATGCTGAGCATTTTTTTTGCCTAATTATTTCAAAAAATGCAGAATATCTACTAGCTTCATCAGTTGGAAGGTTATTTGTTGCTATTGCTAAATAGTTAGCCTTATCTATATCTGTAAAAAAAATATTATTTTCATTATATGCTTTTGTTAATAGATCCATGTTATCTAATGAAGAGGCAGATTTTCTATTAGCTAAAAAATTCATAAAAAATTTAGCATATTCTGTACTTTTGCTCTGATAGCTTGAAGGTGTACATGGATTGGATTTAAATTGTGCTACTTTGGTAGATATGTCAACAACTATGGGCTCTGGCAAAAAAGTTCCCTGTGAGGCATCTTTTACCTCTGCTACCAGCCATCCTGCTTTCTCCCCTGATTTATAACCAACAAAACCCTTAGATGCATAGTTATTTTTAATTGTTTCCTCAAATTTGCTTACATTCTCAACAGTAAAACTTCCAGAACGCCCAAGATGAACTTGTGATATAAAAAAAATATACCATAGCATATGAGTTGTTATCTCATTACAAGATAATGGTGATTTTATATAAAATTCTCTAGTACTATTATTGTAGTCTATATGCTTCATAAAAATACTAAAGTATTGTGTTAGTTTATTTCTTGCTACATCTCCTATGCCATAGTCATACTTGTAGTCATCTTCTTGAGGAAGCAATGGTATTAAATGGTATACGTCCATTACGAAATTAGCAAAATTATCTTTTTTACTAAGTGCAGAAAGTACACCATATTTTCTGTTGGCATCATCACAAGACATGTCGTGAATATCTAATATGCTCATAGGCTTACCAGCATGTTCAACCATTAACTCACTTACTACAGGATCCAATACCTTATTCATTCCCTTTGATTCTTGTCCATCTATATCAATTTTGTTACCCTTAGGACTTGGATCATTAGTAGTTAATCCTAATAACTTACCCTGATCATCACTTAATCTGATTGTTAATTTATCAATACTACCATCACTTATATCCACACCTTCACATAACTGTTTAGCTGTATATTTTTTATTATATAAATCAACATCAGCCTGACCAAACTTACTAGAGATATTATTACAATCACCAAGTGAAATATCTGACCTTATGGGAGAGAATGTAACTAAATCATTTGGCTCTAAAAAAATTCCTGTAGTTTTGTAACTCATGGTTTTTATTAATTCTTTGGTCTTTGGACACATTTCTTCAGCAGAAGATTCAAAGCCAAATTTTGTAGCTTTAATTTTGCTATAATCTATTGCACTACCATCTGAACACATTGAATAAGATATTTCAAAATCTTTATCGTGACCTTCGCATAATTCTATTTTACCAGTGCTGTATTTTATTATTACTGATTTTAGATCACCAAGATCACTTTTTTTAACACCACTGTCAACCCATATGCCATTTTTAGAATCATAGCTTGAAGAATCCTGAGGATTGGCAAAAACCTCTATATTTACATCACGATTACCTATTTTTGTTGGCATGTAGCAATTTCCATGTTCATCGCCAGTATTAATTGTCGTTTTGTCATCAACTGGATCAATTATGCAACCACCTAGCAAAAACATAAGTAATATTGGCAGCAACTTACTTAAGATCATTATCCCCCTCATCATTATTGATATTGGGTTCATTATTATCAACATCTATGGTAGATCTAGTTGCCTTTTCTTCATCATCTTTACTAGGTGTATTGCTATTATCACTTGTATCTGCTGTATTTTGACTACTATCTGTATCTTTTGGCTGGGCATCAGATAAATCTTCTGTGTTTGATGATTCTGCTGGATTACTATCATCACCTGCTTGATCTATGCCATCCCTAGATTCATCAGAGATATCATCCATTTCATCATCATTAATTTCATCATAAATTTCTTCACCATCATAAGGATCTATTGGTTCATCTAATAAATCATCTAGATCTTTAGCACCAGCTGATTCTTTTCTCTTAGAGTCTTTCATATCTAAATCATTTGGCTTAGATATTCTAGTTGCTGAAGCATTAGAAGCATTAGTTCTACTGCCATCAGCTCTTTTAGCTCCTGTATCTTTTAAGGCATCTTTTTCTGTTGCAGTTAAATCTGCTTTTTTCGACATTGCTGATTGATACAATGAGCGTGCTCTACGATCCCTACTTTCTTTATCCATGCCTATCAATCCCATAGCACTATCCATCATACCAGCAACTGTATGAAAACCAATACTACCACCAAATGTACCAGTTATTGATGATGCCATGGTTGCTGATCTTTCTGCCATTATTTTTGCAGCAAATGCAATAAAAACCATAAAAAATAAATCTTCCATTTTGACTGGTAAGGTAAAAAGTGTTGTTTGAAACATAGCAGAAGCTCTTTTTGCTTTTTCTTCAAAAGTTAGCACAGGATCATAGCCAACTGGTACTGGACCACTAAGAATGCAAAACAAACCTAGCTCAGCAAATATGCGAAATGATAATATGCAATCATCACAAACTGAAAAATTAAAAACATCAAAGAATGCTGACATCATGAGCTGATTTAATATTGCAAGTGTTATAAATATTAATATTGGTTTAATCATGTTAGTGACCAATATCTTAATCCAAGTATGAAAGATGCGACTAGTGAATTTAAACAGCAATGTTAATATAAATAGTGGCATTAAAGCAGTTAGGAACACTATTAATATTAAACTCATTAGATACAACACTATTGCTTTAATTGCCACAAAACCATATACAGCCAAAGAAACTAAAATACAGAATAAAGCCAACCAACCTAATGGACCACTGAGAAATAAAGCAAGTACTTGCACCCATGTTTCATGAATAGTAAACCTGCCTAATGATGAATCTATAAAATTGAAATCTGTTTTAGTGCTAAAGCCTTTGTTAAAAGAAGTTGTTATGTTAATTATATAATCCATACCATTTATAAAAATGCTTTGTAGAAAATTTCTATAAACTGCAGCTGTTGCTGGAGCCATTAAACTCATAACTATTGCAACTTTCAAAATACTAATTATAACAGCCTCTTTGGTTAGTGGTGCTATACCTGTGAAGTAAAAAATTCCTTGCATCATGACAAATAATGATACTATAGCATATATGATCATTCTAAACTGGACATTCCGTAAGATTTGACTATATATCTCATCGCTAGCACCACCACTTCTAAGACCAGTAGTTTTGTCTATATGTTTTCCTTGTACAAGATTTAGAATAGAGTCCCTAGTATTCATAATCCCTTTGGATATTGCACCTTTAAGAACTCTAGGTCTGCCTAAGGTAACATTTATTTTACCAGTATTATTTTCAATAATATCTCCATCAGTATCAAATCCTAAGTAAATATCTCCCAATGGAAGTGTTTTGTCTATCATATAACTGTGTGTCATGCCCGTGTTTGCAGTTTTGATATTGCCCTTTGGGGCTATATCTTTTAAAGATGATACTCTAATTGCATTTTGATCACTTGGTTTTGCATTTGGTGGGGTATCACTGATATATAAGTATAGTGAATTGTATGCTCTTTGTGAGCAGTCTCTTTTAACTTTTAACTTAAAACCACCGTATAATGCATAAAATTTGCTTAAACGTGTTGCAAATAATGAGCCTGAATTATCTACCTTATATGGAGTGTCAATTTTTAAAACAGGATCAACTGTCATAGTGTGCCTGTGGCTATCTTTTTGTATATAAAATTTAGCTATTGATGGTAAATATTGATTTCTTAATTCTGCTTTATTGTCTATTTTCTGTGTATCTGAGTCTGTCATAAGGCCTAGCACACAATTACCATTAATCATATCACTTGTATCTGAACAAAAAAATCCACAAATTCTGTTAATTATATATGCTGAATATTTATCTCGATTATTACGCATGGTATTACAATCTTGTTTATCCAGATCATTAGTAGACATAGGCACAATAACATCATAGGCACCATTTTCTCCACCTGCTATCCAGTTATATGGCATGCTTCTAAAAACAAAATTACTAGGTTTAGTTTTACTACTACCATAGTCTACACCAATTGAACTACCCTGATATTTATCTATTTTAATTTTTTGTCCTTTAACATCAATTTCTGTGCCATTCATGCAAGCATCTTTATCACGTATATTAACGTTGCTTTGTGGATTATTGCAATCAATTGGCACACGTATTTTGTCTAAATGAAATGACACTAAATCACCTTTCAATACCTGCATATTAACATTTATATCTTGTTGGGCAGTGGAGTAATCTATTGTAAAATATGCATCATTTGTTTGATCAAGTGGAATCTTACTGGATGCCTCTAGCTCATCTTTAGAAATCCCACACATGTTTGCATTGCCACTAGTTTTTAGATTTATATCAGCATTAGCATTGTGTCGAAATCCTGCTTTTATCCAACCAAGCTCTAACCAAGGTTTATCTTTTTTTTCACTATCACTTGGTTCTTTTGGATAGGCATGCATAACAATACTTGTAGATTCTGTATATATTTCTTCTGGTGTAATACATACATCATTTGCACATCCAGTGATTAATGATAGTATTAATGCCAACACTAACAATCTTGATAATCTCACCATTCTACCATTACAATTTGTCTTACAATAAGTATTTGGATTTTTAACCAATCTTGCCAATATATAATTTTGTTTAACAATTTTCGTTGATTTATAAACTTATGCATAGTTTACTATTTTTTAAGTCTAGATATCTTAGTAGCAGAACCTTCACTACTACCTCCTGAACTACCACCACTTCTTTTCTTTGTTGCTGCCTTCTTGATTCCTTCTTTAGCTTTTTGTGCTCCTTTTTTAGCTAATTTAGCACCTTTTTGAGCCACGCTTGCAACTTGTTTTACTGTCTTTAATGGATCTTGTGCACTACTTCCCATCTCAATTGCAGATCTTGAGCCACCAGATAATTCACCAACTATAGTAACAATTATTCTGTTAAAAAACATAAACATTAAAAGTGCTAAGGCCATCTTAAGCATAGGATAAAGCACTTTTACCCCCACACTTCCTAGCATTGCAATAGGTAAAAATGCTGCTATTATTTGAGTTTTAATTGTTAATCCACTTGCTATACCTAGTACTAATGGAGTGTTAGTGTCTAATGCATCATCATATAGATGTGCATTACTACCAGTAGAAGCTAAGGTAAACCAAACAGATTTAGTACCACCTTGGCTTACGCGTTCAAAAACTAAATCACCAAAATATATTTCATCAATAACCGTAAAAAAGAAACCTAAATATCCTATTAAGAGCGCTGGATAAAGAGTGTATGCTATAAGTTCTTTTAACCAATTATCAAAAAATGGTTTAGTGTACTGGAATAATGCCATAGGAATAAACAGTGGAGAAACCACAACTACAATTGCAAGTGCTAATGCAGAAAGTAAGTATATTTGTAGTGCCCACACTACCATAGCAAAAACAAAAACAACTATTACAACAGCTGCAATAAAAACAATAAGTTGCCCAGTAATAATTGCTGGGATTAGTATAATAAAAAACATAAATTTTTTGCTAACTTGCACAGACTGATTACCACGCTCAATGGCTGTTTTAACTGCTGCATCTAATGTGAATGCTGGTGTTCCCAGATAATGCATAACTCGACAATCTAATCTATCCCATAGTGCTAGTTGTGGAACATGTTGTCTAAACATTTGACTTGCATCTGCAGGAAGCACATATTCACTTGTTTTATAATTACATATAGATTGATTACCTGAACTAGCTATCAAAATATCCGCCAAACCAACAGTTAAATCTTGCAGGTATTTATAGTATTTTCTCATTCCTCCATTGTCTGGTGCACAAAAATATAGTATTAAAGTTATTTTAAGAACTAAAGATACAACATCTTGCTTTTTAGGTGCATCTTGCCCCATCATTATTTTTATACCATACAATGTAAGGGATAGTACTAACAGTGCTTGTAAAGTTTGAAAAAGTTTTTTTTGTGCATTATATAACATGCCACCTTTAACACAAGCATGCATACTACCACTAGAACCTTGTGATCCAGTAACTATAAGAGTTACAGTTTCTAAAAAACATTGAACTAATGATGTTGCAATTGGCAATGGTGATTGTGCAACTCTAAGCTCTTCCTTATAACATGCTGGTGATATATAGCAACTATAGCACCCAGTGTTATCATAGCTAACAATTACATTCTCTGCATTCGTTATTGGCAGTGAACTTGGACACATTGGTGCAACACCAGATACAGGAGTTCTATGACAACCAACCGTATTTTGCGGCCATGAAGTAGGAATTCCAAGTGCACTGACAACTTTAGCACATATACGATCACCAAGCTGATATATATCAAATACAGTGGAATTTATTGTAACTGAATCACCTGCCTTACCCTTAGCACATTTCAAGTCACCACTTCTTTTTAATAGCCATTGTAGTGCTTCACTGTCTTTTAAAATAATCTCCTCACTTGTTAAATTTTGTGGAGTAAGAACGTTAACAGGCAGTGGCAATCTTTGGCAAACTGTTAAATATTCACTCATACTAGACCTAACAGCTTCTTCATAGTTATCTGTTGAAGTATATATAATTACATTAGCATCAGGACTAGTATGAGCAATTTTTTTATAATGACCTGAGTTCATTTTTTCTATGCTATTAGGATTTATAACATCAGGGTATACTGCTACTGGATTTCTAACAACAGACCACCAACATGCTATGTCATTTGCTGATCCTAGTAATGCTGGACCCATTACTAAACCTGCCCCACCAAGCATTGAGCCTACAAATGGATATAACATGTCGGCAATAAGGACTGTTACTATTGCTAAATCACACTCATAATGATCTACATCCAAACCTAAAGTACCATTAACCCTAGATACAAGTTGTGCTTTATATTCAGACATCATCTTGTTTTTATCATCTGATGAGACAAATTTTGAATGTACATCAACAGCCTTACCACTATTACCTGTAATCCTAGGTTCACTTAATGCTTGCACATAACTTACATTTATTGCACTTAAACAAATTATTAAAAAAAATATAACTTTATGCATCAGCCACCTTTTGGAAAAATATTGGTAACCATACAGCTGGATCATTGCCAACATCTTTGCGTATCGTATCTAACAAAATTACAGTTTCACTTCTGCCAGAGAGCACAGTGATTGCCTCATCCATTCCTGTTAGATCTAATTTAGCTATTACAGCATTTATTCCTTGTTTAACCAAGAAGAATCTACTTGATGGATCTGTGGTTTTGATAAGAATAAATTCTCTTTGGCTAAGCATAAAACTTGTTCTGTATGCTTGTGTAGCCTTTAGATTTGGTAAAAATATTTGTGTGGCAGTTTGTTGAATTAGTGTACCACTAATAGCACTATCAGAGGCATCCTCTACACTTTGTGTAGCAAATACCACCATAGTGTTAAGTTTACGCAAAACTTTTAACCAATCTTTTATTTTTGGTGCAAATACTGGGTTGTCAATTAATGCCCATGCTTCATCTAAAATAATCATAGAGGGTGTGCCATCAAGAGAAATGTTAATTCTATGAAATATATACAACAGTACAGGTGAAAGTGCAGCTTTGTCTTTAAGTACTTGACCCATTTCAAAACCAAAAAAGCTGGATTTATTAAAGTCTATTTCATCTATTGGATTATCAAACATAGTACTATGTGAGCCATCAGAGTGCCACATAGCAATCCTGCCTGATAAGCTATCTGAACCACCTATACCAAGAAATGGGGCAAGATTTTTTAAACAACGATCTTCTTTTTTTAGTTTAAAATTACCATCAATAGCATCACTTAATGTTGCTATATCACCTGCATCTATTTTTTCACCATTTACTGTTACTAAAGTTTGTAGCCATTCCATAAGAAACGTTCTATTATCTGGAGTATCATCAAGTTGTAAAGGGTTGAGTCCAGATTCCTTTCTATTTTGTATAACAGTATATATGCCACCTATTGCACGTATAAATATCTCTGCACCCCTATCTTTATCAAAAAAGAAAATTCTAGGTTTAAATTTAATTGACTGTGCACAGAGAAAATTCATTAGCACGGTTTTACCAGCACCAGTTGGTCCTATGATTGTTGTATGACCAACATCGCGAACATGAAAACTAAAAAAAAATGGAGTTCCAGAGGTAGTATTAAATACTGTTACAGCATCACCCCAATGATTATCATGTTTTTTTCCCACTGGATAGTTATGCTGTGAGGAAAAACTTGCTAGGTTAAGTGTGTTTATAACAGATTTACGTACTATAAAATCAAAATTGCATGGCATTTGACCCCAAAATACAGGTTCCATGTTAACACGTTCTCTAGATGGATATATACCAGTATTTGCCATTTCTACATCAACTAGAGACATTGCTGACTCTAGGGCACGTAGAGATTTCTCAAAACACATTACAGTCATGTGATGCTCACCAAAACCAACTCTGCCACTTGTGGCATCATCTATTGCCTTACTGATCTCTGCTACCTGTGATATGGCCTTATCTTCTGTTTGTATCATTCTGTTTTGTTGTAGCTGCATTTTGCCAATAGCTATCTGTCTGTTAATGAATTGAAATGACTGAGACATTATAAATTCATGTGGTATTTGTAAAAATCCATCAAGCATATTAGCTGATGTATGCTGAGAGTATTCTTTTACACTTATTATTCCAGCATACTTTTTTTCCTGTGGAGTGAAAACCTCAATAGTTTTCCCTGAAAAGCATGTTCTACTTGTTGCTAGTTGCTCTGCTATTGTTAGCAGTGGATCTATCATTATACTCTCTTTGAAAGAACCATTTAATATACTAGATAAGAATCCCATTATTTCAGATGCAACACCATATTTAGTGTGTTTTACAGTAAGCACTCTAGCCCCATAGTCACGAAAACTTGTCAAAAGCCTAGTAGTTGCCTCTTCAAGCTCCTCATGAGCTTCTTTCATACTCTCTTCCCATGCACCTTTTGAAGCTCTTTGTTTAAATTTGTTAATAAGATGGGCAAGAATTGCAATACCTTTTGTGTCCGACTTTCTAATAACAGTTATATATAATTCATTAATAAAACCCACTTTTTGCTCTTGTGTTTTACGCCATTTCTCATTCAATTCATCAATAAAATAATTATCCAAGTATTCATTACCAAACTCATTAGAGAAAATATCTTGAGATCTGCGTATTATATGAAAATATAGCCCAATAGAACCAGATGCCATACTTTTAAAAATTTGATTTCTCATTGCTTTTCTAATATCAACATCTTCATCATCTGCCGTTTCAAATGAAAAACCATTAAGTTTAATTACTTTTAGTAACCAATCATTTTTAGTAATAATAGTTGTAGTGTTCCAGTGGTGCTCATAAGGTAAAAAATTTTTAGTATCTATTTCATGGTCAATAACTCTAGATTTTTTACCTTTGTATTGATGGAAATTTAACAGATCATCAAAGAACATTGTAAGAGTTACCACCATAATAGCGTTTGTTTCTGCACATACTGCACTTTTGTCCTTTAATAAGAAAGAGTTCTAGAAATAATGGCTCTTTAAAACAAATAATATAACCAAGTGCATGTATAGCGGGTAAAACTATAAATAGCAAAGTCATACGTTGAGTAAGCACATAGACAATCATTGTTACAGTCATGTTTAGTGTAAAAAATGTTATACTAACACCTAAAATCATAGGTGGCCTAGTAAGGCCTTTTGATAGCATATCTAACTCTAATGAACCACTTTCACTCATTGTTGATGATTTTTTAAATAATCATTGCATAATTAATTTGGAATTTCAAATATTATTGACAATATGCTTGTTAGTTAGTGTTTTATTAACCAAAGCTATTTTTTATAGCAAAATTAATTTCTTTTATAAAATCAATTGTTGTCATTGATTGACTAGCGTTTATACCTACAAAATTTGCAATATCTTTAGTAAAACAACCTTTTTCTACTGTTTTTTTACAAGCATCTTCTAATAATGAGGCAAATTCAATAGATTTTTTATCATTGTTTACAATACCATACTGCCTGATTCCTGCTGTCCATGCAAATATTGATCCTATAGGATTTGTTGAAGTTTCTTCTCCCTTAAGATAAATCTTGAAATGTCTAGCTATAGTACCATGTGCTGCTTCAGCAAGTACAATATTCTTCTTTTTATTTATTAACAATGACTGCATAAGGCTTAGACCACCAAATCCTTGTGCTATGAAGTCTGACTGGACGTCACCATCATAATTTTTACATGCCCATATAAAACCACCAGCAGAGCGCATTGTATAAGCAACCATATCATCAATTAAGCGATGCTCATAGGATATATTTTTTGCTGCAAATTGTCTGGAAAATTTTGCTGTAAAAAGATTGTTAAATGTTTGCTCAAACAAACCATCATAAATTTTAGATACAGTGCTTTTAGTAGATAAAAAAACACTCATAGATTTCTCTATAGCATATGTAAAACATGCATGAGCAAAAGATTTTATAGAGTATTGATTATTGCACATAAGCAAAAAAGTACTTAATGTATCAGCTTTATAATATGCAATAATATTCTGCATGCCATTAGATTTTTTTTCTAACTGCACAATATCATTTCTTTCAGCAATACATTCATATGCATTATACTGATCACCTTCAGCATGTCTTGCAATTACTATTGGTTTTTGCCAATTCTTTATCAATGGTTTAATGTTGTTGAATAATATAGGCTGACGAAATACTGTTCCACCAAGCTCATTACGCAGAGAGGCATTAGGTGATGGCAGGTCATTCTTTATCTTTAGTTCTATTTTTTTATTAACACTAGGTGTTATGGTTGCACACTTAACACCTATGCCATATTTTTTTACAGCTTCAATAGCTTGTGTAGTTATTTTATTATTTGTTTTATCTCTGTTTTCTACACTTATATCAAAATATTTTATATTTAAATCAATATAAGGAAATATTAAATATTTCTTAATCATGTCCCACATTACATGTGCCATTTCATCGCCATCTATTTCAACTATAGGTATATATTTATCAAAATATTTTCTACTCATTGGTTATATTTATTACAAAAACATATGCTATAATAAAAAGATTAATTGCTGGTAAAGCTAATTATAGCTTGCTTATAGTAAATCTTGATTGCTTTATTTCTATAGTTAATAAAATAACTAAATCATGTATAAATATTTTAACAAAAAATTTACATAATGTTTATATTGATTCCTTCAATTAAATTCCCTGAGAGAAATTTACCAGTTCTAAAATTTACTCCAACTCAATAACTGTCCATCCAACATTAATAAAAAAATTTTTTCTAACATAAATATATTCATTTATAAATAAAAAGTGCAATTAAAGAACTATGAAAACTTAATTTTTATGGCTTAAAGTAAATAACAATCTAGTTATACTAAGCATCTTGACTTAATGTTTAACTCATTTCTTGAGTCAACATTATGATCATTTCATAATTGTTTTGCATGATATAACAAGTTAATGTTTGTTTCTAGTGTCATAATGCTGTACTTTGTTTGACTTAGCAAGTGATTCAAGGTTGGACATACTGTGTAGCATATTATGTGCTACCGAATGACCTAATTCTCTACGTTTTTTATTATGCTGTACAATTTCATGGTATATAATTCTTAACTTATCATTACCAGATGTTCTGTTGACAAGCTGCCTAAATGGTATATTTTTGTCTTTTAGATATATTTGTACACTCTCACATGGCATATTGTTTTCAGTACAAAATAGACTTATCCTAGCTATTCTGCCAGCTAATAACCATTCATTAAGCTCAGATATAACACTATTGATTACATTCTGATCAATTATTTCTATATCATGGTAACGTTGTATTTTTTTAGCTAAACTCTCAACTGTAGCTATGGCCCATAGTTGTGATGCATACACTATAATTAGTAGTAATAAAAATTTTTTGTACATATTTTAATCCATTATATATCCATATGGCCCTTCTAAAGGTGAGTGTTTTTTGCTGGCTATTTTACGATAGCCACCATTATTACCCATAATTATTGCTTGCAATGCACTTGGAAATTGATAATCATCAACTGGCAGTCTTATATCACCATCATCAACAGGATTAACAATATATGGGGTTATTGATATAACTAACTCACTTGACTCCTCAGCATAGTCAGCAGCTTTAAATAATGATCCTATAACTGGTATTCTTGATGTATATGGTATGCTTGATGATCTACTGTGTGCCTCATTTTTAATTAATCCTGCAATCATAAAACTTTCCCCAGGTGCTAATTCAACTGTAGTGCTTGCTTTTCTTACATTTATATCTGGTACAAAATTTACATTACCAACAGCTACAGATGGTGTGTTAAAACTAGTTTTTTTAGATATTTCTGATACTTCTGGCTCAACCAGTATGCGTATACGATCATTTGATAGAACTGTGGGAGTAAATGACACACTGACACCAACTGGTTTAAATTCTGTGGTATTGACCCCTGATGATTGTGCAGTTGGTATAGCTATTTCAGTTCCAGCATGAAATTTAGCAGATTGACCTGATATTGCAACAAGATTGGGTTCAGCTAATACTTTAAATAAACCTTTAGTCTGCATAGCCGATAGCATAACTTTAAAAACAATATCTGATGCAGTTTTATATAAAAGTGATGCTGCATTTTGATACTGGAATAAACCAGTGTCAAGTATTGTTGAAGAGTTAAATTCACTATTTAATAATTTGGAGTTAATATCTTCATTTTTAATTGAAAGATTGCTGCCTAGCATTTGCGTAGCATTCTTTTTAATTTCACCTACACGTACACGTAGCATGACTTGTTGATTGGAGCTTGTTTTCATAAGATTAACAATCTTATCAGACCCATGTTCGTTAGATATTTTATGAGTCATATGCAAAATTTTTTGTGCAGCATCTTCGCTAGAAACCTTACCAGTTAAAACAATACTATCATTCATGTAATCTATCCCAACCTTTTCATCTGCAAACATGTTATTAATTGCATGTCTAATACTAGGTAAATCTTGTATAATTTTGATGTTAATTTTTTCTATTACACTATCATGGTCACTATACAGTGATAAAGTAGTTGATCCTATTTTTTTACCATGCACAGAAAGTCTTCTATTGCCATGTTTAGTAACTTCTATTAAATCTTTATTACCTATAGAAATTGATGCTATGTCTTGATTAGTTGAGTATATTTCATCCCTGCCAACTGGCATATTTATATATGCTGAAGCAAATATATTATTGGAAAGAAACAAAATAAACATTAAAAATGGAAGATATTTTAATAGCATATTGGAGGTTTATTTCATTATCTAATGATATTTTTAGCTGTAAGATATATTTTATTTTGTGTCAACATATACAGACTTGAACCTTTCTAAATTAATTGGCTGTTAACTATTGTTTTTAATAAAAAGCGTTTTGTTATTATTTTTATTAAAGTTTATTTTTATATATTATAATCTTGTTTCCTTTAATTTAATTAGATCTTAATTTAAAAAGTATATGTTATAAAGTTTTAATTTTTTTCTTTTATGATAGTTAATAGTTTATAAATTATGTAATTTTGTTAATGGGCAGCATATTAAATAACCTAATCTCAAAATTAAGGCATACTCTTGTTTCAAGTAATAAATATTCAATAGCAAATGCTGAAAAAAAGCACATGAATAAAAAATTTATTGATAGTTGGCTTAGCATGTCGGCTGCAGATAAGATAAAATTTATTAATGAAATTGAAGATAAAAACATGAATCTGTATGAGAAAATTATGGGTGTGCTTAAGGAAAAAATTAAACAGGGATCCGAGCATGATGGGCAAATAATGAAAGATTTGCAAAAAATGGCTGCAGAAATTAACCACAACAAGTCATATATTACTAACTTAAGAGAGGCAGTAAAAAAAAATGTTGAGCTAGAAAAAATTTCAAAAAAAGGAATACAGTCTAAACAAAAAGATGTTGCTGGTAAGCTACATAAAATAGGTCAGAAGATTTCAGCTGTATCAGAAAACAAAAGTCTAAAAGAAACAGGTAAAAAAAACAAAGCTACTAAACAACATGAGAATAATAATAAAAATACACTTAAAAGCAATAAACAAAAAATTGTAACCCAATCTAATAAAAGCAGTAAAAAAACAGGACATAATGCTGGTTATGATTTGGCAAAAAAGGAAGAAATGAATGAATTTAAGATTGAAAAACAAAGGGAGATTAACAAAGATCTAAAAGAAGGAGTTAGTCAAACAGAGCATGAAATATTACAAGATGCACAAGCATTGGATCATGCAATAAAGGTTGTTTTAGATGCAGCAGAGATTAGTGCTATGTCTAGAATTGACCTTAAAAACAGTAATCAAGTTACATCTGCAAACCAAACACCACACACCACAGAAAAACAAGGTAGTAAAAGTATATAATTTTAAAATATTTTTATTTTTTGGTGGATAAAACTCAAGTTAGCTTATTAGTGGTGATTGGTATTGTAATTAATCTGTATATTGATAATAATATTTTATTTTTATAGTTTTGTTCATTTTATGATCACAAAGGTAAAAAAGTTTGGGGGCACCTCACTCTACAATGAGACATCATTACAAAATGCTGCTATGGTAATTACTGAGGATATACAAAATGGCTTTAATGTAGTGGTGGTTGTGTCAGCTGCATCTGGTCAAACCAATTCCTTATTAGAACATATAGCCAACATTGGTTGTGAAATTAGCCTTTGTGAAGAGGATGTAGTGTTAGCCACAGGTGAACAAATTAATGCAGCACTTCTAGCAATAACATTAATCAAAATAGGTGTTAAGGCACGTTCATTTATGGGATGGCAACTGCCTATCATAACTAATGAATTACACAGAGATGCTGATATTATTGATATCAATGTTAAACAATTGAAAGATTGTATAGCAGCAGGTGTTGTGCCTATAGTTGCTGGCTTTCAAGGCATTAGTTATAGTTATAATATTACCACACTTGGTCGTGGTGGCTCTGATATTACAGCAACCAAGCTAGCCAGTATTTTGAATGCTTATAAGTGTGAAATATACACTGATGTGGATGGAATCTATGCTGCAAATCCTAAGATTGTTTTAGGAGCACATAAGTTTACACAACTAAATTATACTTTAATGAACAAGGCTGCTTTATTAGGTGCAAAAGTTATACACCATAAAGCAGTTAATGATGCAATGAAACACAATTTAACTATAGAAATTCTACCTTCTTTTGAGGAAACTGATGGTACATTGCTAACTGCTAACAGTAGTGGTGGTGAAATAATGCTTTGTTCTAGATGCAACATATATGCTTGCATTACAAATAATTCTGAATTATTAACTGGACTACATCAAAACATCTATATTGCAAACTCAGTCACTACACCAAAAATAATGTTTGTTTATATGCAAAAACCAAGTGCTACAATTTTTAACAAAATGAAATTATCTGGAAAAGTTGTTTGTATGACTGAAGTATCAGTGGTTTCATTAGATATGATATTTTCTTTGCAGAATATCTTGAACTTACTAATGCAGAGTGGGATTAGAGTATTTGCTACTAGAGAGTGTGGAAATAGTAAAATCTTTTTGGTAAAACCTGCCGATGAGTATAGTGCTATTAGGGTTTTGTATAAACATTTTTATCACATCCAGTATGTAAACACTCTGTCAGAACTTTAATAGTTGGGATGCACAGCACTAGACTTGGAGCTTATATCTTTTATATTATTTCAATATTTTAATGAAGTATTATAATAGGACAAAAGAGATGTTAGTACTTCTAAAATTTATTGCCCACAGAGTTAGTTTTCAGTAAAAATTTTTGAGATATCTAGCAGCTTTTTGTATACCAAGAGCATTAAATTTATAGCATTCTGAATCATGATGACTTGTGCCATTTCAAGTTAAGTTATATATTTATTGCTATACTGTTTAGATCTTTTGTAAATTTTAGTTTTTAAAAAAAAGAAGATCTATTTGTATAATTTATAAAAATATTTATCAATTGACTCAAATATTACTCTATGGTCTTTATAGGATACAATTAGAGTTCTTGATTATTAAATATCATCAGAATTAATATAACCATTGATTTAATTATTTTATTTTTCCTAAAACAATAATTTTTATAATGGTTGTTACTGCAGTACTAAAATATTAGCATATACTATTTTAATAGAATTAATGACAGAAATAGCTACAGTGCCATAAAATTTATCAGCACAGTATTATTAAAATTAAAAATGCTGTTTTAGTAAAAACTTATGCATTGAAAAACAGTTTATTTGTATTAATTTTTTATAAAATTAAATATACTTATCATTACATCATGACATGCCATAATGTTAGCTATGGCATGCCTGATACTTTCATTTACAATAAATCTATCATTATTTTATGCTAAAAATGCTTCTTCTGTTTTCTTTTTAGATTTTGCTTTTTCTTTAGTAGCTTTATGCACTTTACTTGATGGTTTTTTTTCTACAGTGTTAAATTTTGGATCATGGCTAGTTACTCTTTCTTTAGAAGTTCCTATAACTGTGGCATCAACTGCTGCTGCGGTAGCCTTGGCATCAAAACCCTCTGCATTTATAGCTCCTTGATCTGCAGTAAAAACTGCTGCTGTGGTAGCCTTGGCATCAAAACCCTCTGCATTTATAGCTCCTTGATCTGCAGTAAAAACTGCTGCTGTGGTAGCCTTGGCATCAAAACCCTCTGCATTTATAGCTCCTTGATCTGCAGTAAAAACTGCTGCTGTGGTAGCCTTGGCATCAAAACCCTCTGCATTTATAGCTCCTTGATCTGCAGTAAAAACTGCTGCTGTGGTAGCCTTGGCATCAAAACCCTCTGCATTTATAGCTCCTTGATCTGCAGTAAAAACTGCTGCTGTGGTAGCCTTGGCATCATCCTTCATTTATAGCTCCTTGATCTGCAGTAAAAACTGCTGCTGTGGTAGCCTTAGCATCAAAACCTTCTGCAGAATTTGAAAATCCTTCATTTATAGCTCCTTGATCTGCAGTAATAGCTGTAGTGCTAGAAATATCCTCAAGAGGAGTTCTATCAAACCTTTCTGAAGTTATTTGATAACTTTCTTGCAATCTTTCTTCTTTACTTAATTCTAGCACTGCTGCTTCTGCTATATCATGATCTTTAGTGGAAAATTGTGTACTTAAAGCACTTACTGTTTTTCCAGGTACATTTTCTCCAGCAGCTTGTTGTAAAGTTTTAGCATCTCCTACAGTGGTGCTATCATTAAGATATAGAGATTTTTCTATTTCTCCTGCACTTTTAAATATATTTTTCTTAACATCCATCTTACGCTCTTTTGTAGCACTATGCCATTCAGCTGAATACTGACCATCATGCTTGCTAGTATAGCCTAAACTACCAACCTCTGACCATGTTCTACTAAGATGAGCCATATCATCACATCCACCTTTTACAACACTAACTCTCACATCATAAGATTTTCCTTCCTGTTGACTTTCTCCTACAGTAGAAGGAATTCCAGATCTATTTAGTGTGGTTCCTACTGTATTACAAACTGCAGCATCATCTTCACAAGTTCTGGAATTATTTGCTGCTGTATAAACATCTGATAATTTTTTAAAAGATTGGTTATGTTTTAATTTCACATCATATTTATTATCTGGATCTTGTTGCAAGCCAAATTCTCTTTCAGCAACCGAGCCTCTTTCTTCAATATGCCAAACATTGGTTAGAGGTATATCATCTGACTTATATTGTGCTGAATTTACAAAACAAGATGATACTTTTTTGTCAAGACCAACTGTAAAAGTGTATTTTGCATTTGACTGACAATATTGAGGGTCTTTATATCCTTGCATTGCCTTTGTAGCATTTTCTTCTTCTGTAACAACCTCCTTAAAGTGTTTTTTTCTGAGGAACAGACCTTTTCTTTTAGGTTCTAATGTTGTTTTTTTTCTGGTTAAAAATTGTACATTAGAAATATTATGCCCTGGTTCTGAAATAGTAGTACCATCTGCAGCAAATTTTTCTGCTAAAGTGATATGTTTATGAGTTTCACTATAATCAACATCACTCAAAATTGATGTTGGATTATTTTCCTTAAGTTCTTCCTTAAAAACTCTAAGAAAATCAGTATCACTTTTTATAGGAATTCTTTCTGAATGCATTGCATTACAAAGTTCTTCATTAACAATGGTTTGAGAAGATTCATTTTGATAAACATGTATCTTCTTAACACTTAAAAAATTTGCAGAGCTGCCTTTAGTACAAGATGATTCTATAGAACATTCTACTGTTGTTCCTTGTGGTTCCCCTAGTACAGCTAATCTCTCTTGAGGTTTGGTAAAAATTTGATCCATGGCAGCTCTATATTCAGAATCAGTATTTAAAGAAGAATATGGTATAAAAGTACGATTCTTTGTCAACATAACACACGTGTTATCCCTATTGCAATCACCAGAAGGGTAATACATATTAGCATTAGAGGCACCAATATGTTGCATCATTACGCTATCAATTGGCTGACCTTTATCTGTAGTTGGCAGAATATCCTGCATTGGATTTGCAAATAATTTTTCTGGATTAATACATTCTTTTTGCAATGTATGCATTGCAGCATTTCTGTATTCTACAGCAGCACCCCTATCATACTCTCCAACAGCAGTATTTGCTACATTATGAAAATGTTCGTATGAATCTTCAACTGCTCTTCGTGCTGCAAAATTTTCATGTATATCTAAATCAGATAATTGTTCTTTTGGCATCATTGTATCTTTTAAATTATACTCACTAACTGTTTTGTCCTTAGTAGCACTTTCAGTTCTGCTGGCATTTTTATTAAAAAACAACAAAGTTGCATTGCCTGGTTGTGTAAGTGTATAAACTTTATCACGAGCTACTTGTATATCACGTGACTCCATTGCATCAAAATTAGCCGTGCCATGAGAGCTTACTGTAGTGGAATCAAGACTGCTCCAAGTAACAGGAACTGTTCCATTTTTTAGGTAACAGTAATCTGCACCAAGACCTACATTGTTATGGTAGTAAGCTGATCCTACAGATGCTTGGAGATCTGCTCTTGACATTTCAACTTTACCTGAAGTAGAAAAAACAAAATGATTAGCATTTTGTTCATCTTTAGCAACAGTGTCTCTATATTCAGAAATTTTGCTATAAGATACCATTAGTTTATCTGATCTAAAATCATCACGAGGGGCTTTTTGTAGCTCTTTTACATCTAACTTAAAACTAGTATTGCTTACACGCTCAAAATGAGTTCCAGGTCTAACATTTGCAATCTTTTTGTCAGCAAACTTCATTGTTTTTTCTTCACTTGCCAACTCCAAAGATGCTGGATGTGGGGCAAGAATATTTAACTTGTTACTTTCAACAATATCTGAAGCGCCATTACCATGATCCTTCATTGTTATAGTACAATAACCTGTGTTTATTGAATAACTGCTAAATTTTTTGCCCTTTATAACATCTTGCACTACAGATCCTTTATATCTAGTATCTCCATGTACTTCAAATACTGCCTTACCTTCATGCACTGCATCTACATGTAAGGCACAATGTTCTGTACCATGAGATCTTTTAGGGGATTGCATATGGCTCATGGTATGTTCATATGGAACAAATCCATGTGCACCATATGTAGAACCACCTCGATGATCAACAGAACTTGGGCAATACATTCTGCTTATCTCAGATTCATATCCTGGTGTAAACTCTGTAGTTGCAAAACTAACAAATCCATTACCATTAAGTTTTTTATGTCTATATTCACCAAAATTTCGTTCATTAAATCTACACAATCCAACTTCTGATAAAGTCATACGCTTGGGATCAATAAAGTCTGATACTTTCTCTGGCTCACCAACTTCAGTACGCTCAAGCTCATAAATAGCATGATCATTAACACCAATCTTATTATTATTAGCAACTCCACTTTTTGAATGTATATTCTTTTTAGGATCATTCATATTAATTGATAAAGATCTTGTATAACATTCTAATTTGGACAGATCTTCCATTTTATGATAATGAACTTCTTTTGCATAGTCTTCAGAAAAATTAGAAGGTGTATTTAATTTTTCAGCTTCAACTACTCCTTTATTAGTCTCTACCTTAGAAGCATCATCTCTTTTTTGATCTATGAATGCTGTTTGTACATTTTCAGCTTTACGTTCCTTTAAAGATCTAGCAGCAGCATCTCTAATACTGGTCTCACGAGCATCTTTTTGTGCTTGCACATCCTTTTTTCTCTCTAAATCTGCAGCAGCAGCACTACGTATTTCTCGTACATCTTCATCTCTCTGTTTCCTAAAAGTTTGAGCAGAAGCATTATCTCTAGCTTCTTGAGGTGAATATATTTTTTGTGCATCTTCTTTACTTTTTAATTCTCCAGTAGCAACTTTACGTGCTGCCTGCATATCTTCACGTTGCTTTCTTTCTAATTCTCTAGCAGCATCTCTATCTGCTTTTTCTTTCATCCTTTCCTTTGTTGACTGCATCATAAAATAACCTGTAAATAAAATTTTTTAAAATTAATAATTATTATACTGCGGTAACGGCAACTTTTTTAGCAACAGCTGCATCCGCTCTCTTTGCATTCATTAATGTTTGAGGTATTTTTTCTTTATTATCATTATGAACTTGAACTTTAATTGTTTGTGAACTGCCACCAACATCAGCATCAACATCATCACTAAAATAATTTCTACTAGCAAATTTTGCCTTACTGCAGCCTGTTGCTGATAAATATTGCTTTTTTTGTTGAATAATTCCTTTCTCTAAAGTAGTACCATGCCTTAATGACTGTTCTTCCTGTTGATGCATAAAATCATCAACACTAGTTGCTTCATCAAAACCTTCATAATAAGTAATGTTGCCTAGCACTCTAGCTTCCATTACCCTAGTATTATTTTCCTCTACATCAAGAGGTGTATACTGAAAAATTTCTGTTCCTTCAGTTTCCATGCCTAGATTTTGGGTACTAGGTAGTACTTTTGATATATTATACTCAGTGTCAAGTACTTCAGCAAGTGTTTCAGTGCCAAGAGATTTTATATTACCACTATTTGCAATCACAGAGCGCTCTATCCCTGGTATGCTTCCTAATTGCCATTGCTTTTTTACAATCACATCTACAGTACCCACAAATCTCGCAGCATGAAATCTAAAATCTGCTGGCGTATTTAAAGAAAGCTGATCTACACTATGAAATACTTTAGTACAAGCAGTATTAGAACCCATGGCCTCTTGAAATTTGGAATTACCATTAGTGAAATCTTTTAATTCAAAGTTTGTCAATACTCTTTGCTGACATTCTGTAAATTGTTGGGAAAAATTTTCATCTGGAAAATGTTTAAATCTTAGCATTAAGTTAGTGCACTGCTGCATTTTTTCTTGCAGTCTTTTATATGCTAAAGCATTTTCTTCTGCTTCAAAGACAACTGAGTGTCTATCACTTTCCATCTTATCAAGCAATTCATTCATATCATTAACTAAAGATTTACCACATAATACATATAAATCTTCACAAGATCTCTTAACATCTTCATTTTTTGTATAGTGCAATTTTGAGTCTAAATTTCCACTGCCCTCATCCATTCCTTCAAGCAATTGATCGCTACTTCTGCAGTCAATAACATCTTGAGTAGTCATTTCTCTATTTAAAGCCAATTTTCTGGCATTCATCCTATCTACTGGTTGTAAAATAATAGTCCCAGATTGTTTGCTGCTAGATGTATTTGAATCAGTTATTTCTACAATATTACCTCTAATTTTTCTAAAAGATTCTTTAGCTTTATAGGTTTCACCAGTTAATTTTTTGTATTCTTCAGGTGTAAGCTCTAACATAGCGTCAGATGACATCAAAAGAACTACTTGATTATTATGCATATCTGCTGCACTAATATCTCTAAGGTGTGGGTCAGTATCAAAATCAGATCCTAGTATATCTTTTGCATCACTAATATTAACAATAACTTTGCGAGAAAAATTATTAACACTTTTCTGCAATACAGTATTAGCAACTTTTGATTCATCATCCTCAACAGAAAAATCTCTTCTTACCATCACTGTATGTCTTGTTTCATAATAAGCAATTCTTTTCGATACCTCACTCCAACTATCTGCAACTCTCTTAATACTCTGCCTGTCAGGTAAATGCATAATGCTTCTTGGAGTTTCTAACTGTTTAGTTAAATGGTCATAGAAACAACTCTGAGCTTCTGCCATTAAAACATCAATTGACTTTATAACTCTCGATGCACGAGGTTCTGTTGCTTCAGAAAATTCGGAAAAACTATCATGTACTGATGAAGCTAGCTTAGATAAAGCTTTAGAATCATTTTCTGACAACACATCTCTTGTGCAAGATTGCACAATATTTTCTACTCTGCCCTCTTTTGCACACTTGCAAACAGCCCAACCATGTTTAGATTTCTCTAAGACTTTTGCTGGATTGGAAAAAAAATTTTTTCTATCTTCATCAGAAAAAGGAAGACTACAGTAACCTTTATAATGTAAGACTGCTTTTTTGCGTGCATTATTAAGTGCATCCATTACATTTTGCACATCATCAATCTCCATTGAAGTAATTACATTAAGCTTCTTATGTTTATCATTAATCAACCTTAAATCAGCAGCAAAAAATTCACCAGCAAATACTGTATTTACTGCCTGAACTTCAGTAATAGAATGTTTTTTTAGATATTCTTCTTTTAAAAAATCAGAAAAATGATCATGAAAGCATGCATAGTCATTCACAGCTCTATGCAATTTGCTAAATGGACTATTTTCAGAAAATTTTTTATGCCATCTATTACTCTCTCTTGAGCCTCGTATATTTTCTTGGGTTATTTGCCACATATGCTGATCTCTTAGATAAGGATTGGTAACAGCCTTTCTATATTTATCATCACTTAATAAATCATCAAATTTTTTATGTAAAACTCCTGCAGATCTAACAAAAATATCTTCTCTCAGTGTTTCATTAAGTTCTGTATCTTTAAGTATTTTTTCTACATGTTTTATTATACTCTTTTGTTCATCTACAGAACAGTCAATGGATTCAGTTAATCTTTCATCTTTTTTCTCGGGAATTGCAGAAGATATTTTGTTGTATAATTGAACAGCAACATGTCTACATGTTGAGGATATATCTTGATGTTCAAATTTTTCTAAAGTTCTATGCTTTGGTCTTGGGGCTTCTTTTATTAATTCCAGCTTTTTATTATATTTTTCTATATTTTTTTTTGCATCAGCAATTCTAGCACTATCACCTTCTTTTTCAGCTAATGAAAGACTATTATGAAATCCTGATAGTAAAGAATGAAGTTGTGATATTGAATCATCATCCTTAATCTTTTCTGATGCAAGATAACCTCCATTTCTTTTAAAATTATGCACTTCTCTATTGTATAATTTTCCATCAACAACGCTCATAAAATATCTTGGACCCAAGGCAGTATGAGAGTGCTTGGCATCTGAAAGAGCAGCAGCAGCAGCTGATGAATTTTCATAGAGAAGTGTTACAGCATATTGTGGTTTTACAGCTGCATGTGGATTATCTAGTTTACCATAACTAGTTTTTGATGGTAACGTAAATAATTCATCATAATCAACCACTTGATGATCACCAGCTCTAAATGGAGTGGTTACAACTTCAGCAAATCTTGAACGATGAGCTACACTAGCTATATCTCTTTGAATTATAGATTTTTGCGCATCAACAAAAATTCCACTGAGAATGCGGTGTGGGGACTTTCCTTCTGCTGGAATTTCTTCTTGTAATCTTCTAAAATCCACAGGAAGACTACCAAATGCTGCTTCTGGTCTATTTCTATGAGAATGATTATTACTTCTATAAAAATCACCCATGAATCGATCTATCATTGTAAAACTTTTTGCTGCTTCACTAGTAAATTGAACTTCACCTTTAGGCTCTAGTCTTGATGATAAATTACCATGCTTTCTATCAAGAACATGTAATAAATCTTCAATATTTTTTGCTGTTGGTGTTCCAGATTTTTCCTTATCTTCAATATGCATTTTTACAGCTTCTGATAGATGTCCTTGTTGACCAGAAACAATAAAAACCTTTGATGCAAATTGTGCAATACCTTCATTATTATCTACTGATTTTGGATTATACAAATTGCTTTTTAAGAAAAATTTATGCATAACAGATTCATGGCCATGCATCATGTTGTACTTTTCTACCTCAACAGCAGCATAGGTAAAGTCTGCCACAAGTTCATGATTTATCTCTTTGCCAGTTAAAAATTCTATTTGCCAACTAGCATGAGCTTGTAATCGTTTTGCAGTAAAATCAGTAAATTCTTTCACACAATGAACAACTTCTGTATTCTCTAGAAATTTTATAACAGATTTTTTATCAACATCCCCTTGTTTAGTATGCTTCATTACAATTCTACTACATTCCCTATTTAATGAATTTCTTGCTTCTTGCATACTATCTACACCTCTAAAAACATCAGAAACTTCAAAATTTATTTCTGCTAGATCAATTTGTTGACATTTTGCAACTTTATCTATGTTGTTCCTTATAAAAAGTCTACTCTTAGCATTCCAACAAAATTCTGAATTCATAAAATCTGCAGTTGATTTGCGCAATTGCATACAAATTGTTTTAGCTTTATCTGCACTAGTAGTAGCAGTTGTTTTAGAAGTATCTGGAGCGCTTTCAACAAGTTGTTTTAATGTTTGTTCAAGCTCTGCCTCATGTTTTTGACGAACTCTATACAAATCAACTTCAAGAGCATTATCATCATCTAAATCAGAATGAACAGCATTGTTAGCAATATAAGTAGCATGTGTATGTGTTGCATATAGTGGAAATAAATTTTCATGACATTCTTTTTTGCTACTATTTATATTGTTAGATATAACTCCATTAGTAAAAACTAGAGAATCTTGTACTGCCTTGGCTCTAAAAGCATTATGAAAGTCCTCAGCTGTTGATAGTGCTTTCAAGTCTGCATGGCAACTCTTAAGAATGTCAACAGTTTTAACTCCATTAGACAAACCTTTACTCAATGCAACAGTGTATTGATCTTTTGCTTTACTAGCAATATCTGCTTGATCTCCAAGTCTATCTAATATTTGATCTCGATCTCTTATATCAGTATTCTCTTTACATATACCTTTTAATGCACTTTTCATTGAGGGAATAAATCTTTTTTTCACTTCACTGGTTTGCATTTCTTCAAGCATTTTTTCAGCTTCTGTAACTATATCAGCTATCTCATCTACTTCATCAGAATCCTTGTCAGCAAGTTTACTCAAGGCACTATAAGTAATTTCCGTAAAACTTTTAAATTCTGGACTATCAGTTGTTACTGCATCTTTATACCGTGTTGTTGATGTTCTCATTTTTGTCTTTCTATTAAAAAAACGTTTTTTTGTTTGATAATCTTCTTGTTTTCCATCCATGTAATCAAACCTAATTTTATTTCTAAAGCATAGAATTATATAGAGTAAAATTATTATTGCAAAATAAATTTATTTTTATATTCATAAAAAATAAATCATTGATTAAATTTAATTGAATATACTTTGAAATAAATTAAACAAATTATTTTAATTAACTATCTTTTATTTATCTAAAACTTAGTTAAATATATTATAGTTTTATTACCATGATTAATTAAAAAAATTAAAATAAATATTGTAATCAAAGCTGGAAAGCTTAATAAGCAATAAATTTTGAACATTTAATAAAATAATATTATTTTTTATCAAGCATAAATTTATATTCTCCTACCTAAAAAATGTATAATTTTTGACCATTTATACACTCCATTTTTTGGTAATATATCATCAGAT
>NZ_CAWVOK010000022.1:0-25274 GCF_963930935.1 Candidatus Xenohaliotis californiensis | reverse complement strand
ATCAATAAAGATGGTCAGTCTATTTCTTGTAGAATTGATAAGGGTGATGGTAAGTGTGTGTTTTTGGGTGGGGCAGGGTTAAAGTTGTTTTATAATCAGCACATAGATGATTTAGTAAAGTTTTTGCTTAGCCTAAATGATGATGATAGAGAGTCTTGTGCATTAATTTTTCGTGCAAATGGCAGTGGAAAGACTTTCTTTCAAGCAATGCTATATTCTGTTTTGTGGCTAGCAAATAATCCAGCAACATTGGTTGTTTGGAATTCTGGTGGTCTTGATTCACAAATGATGAGTGATTTTAGCAGAGTGCTTAGCCCAGAATTATGTAAGGAAATTTTTTTTCTAAAGCACAAAAATGCTAAAGAGGAGTTTATTAAAAGAAAACCAGAATATCTTTTGGTAAAGGCTAAAGATTTATTTGAGGTTGATGGTATATGGCCAGTATTTTCTGAATTTTTAAAAGAAGAAAAACCTTTTGTATTTTTAGATGAATCTGATCGTATGTTTCTTGATGAAGAATATAAACAGAAAATATTAGATTGTTTATTAAAAAATACCCCAACAATATTATTAACAGCCACCCCTAACTCACATGCTGTTAATATTGGTAAACTTGGATTCTGTATTTGTATGAATTTTTCGGACAAAGAAAAGTTAGGTATGGGGGCTATACCAAAAATAGTTGTGGATAGTGTAGCTGATCCTGATACTCTTTCTAGAAAGAGTGCAACTATCAATAAACATATAGAATGCTTTATGCCTTATGCAAATAGCTCAGATAGATTAATACTAGAGAGCATGAGAAATATTAAGAGCTCTTGGATAGATAAGAACTTTATTCAGAAAATTAGCAATTTAAATATTTTATTTTTAGAGCATTATGCTCTTTTAAAAGCAATGGATGTTGAGTTTAGAGAGGATCTTCTAGATAAGACAATGCTTAAATCTAAATGGTTTCAAGAACTAACAGAGGAAGAGAAGATTTATAGAGTATTGCGCTCTTGTTTGCATGCTTCTTGCCATAAAAAAGATTTAGTTATTGTACAAGATGCTGTGCAAATAAAAAATGCTATTAAGGCAATTTATCAACACTATTATAGTGATACAGATAAAATAACTGAATATTCTTTACAGCTTGAAGCTTATAATGGTTTACGTAAGCTTGGTTTTAATACTAAACCAAGAGGTTTTGTATTTGATGATGTAGCAGGTTCTGGTGATTTAGAACATAGCATTGATTTTCTTGGTGAGATATTGTCTGCAGATTGTTCTTCAGAGTTTCCTAGATTTTTACACAGCTCTTTGGAAAATCTTCTTTGTGCAATTACTGATTTAGATAAAATTGCCTTGGATGAAATGCGTATGGGAGGCAAGTTTGATGAATTGTGTTTAATGGTTGTTAATGCACTGCATAATGAGAGTGATGTAGAGCAAAAAATTCGTAATTATTTGAAAAAATTAGGAATTGTTTTCACTGGTGATGATAAAATTATATCTACAATGAAAAATTTAGCTGATTTAATGTCAAATGCAATTAGGAGTGATTATCATAATTTTCAGCTTTTTGTTGATAACTGGCCACTGAGTGCTGAATTAAAAGATTTGCTTAGAGAGAAAATGTGTATTTTATATATTCAGGACATGCCTAGTTTTTATAGCAAATGTTTTATAATAAATAATATTAACTCAGATAAAATTATTATTAATGGGCGTCCTTTTGCAGTGAATTTTGATTGTGAATCAATGGATAAATGTAGTGCATGTCCTTTTGATGAAATGGTAGCAGATGCTCTTTTTAAGGCAGGATTTATACAGCAGCTTATTACAGATACTAGAATTGCTGGATATAATGATGTTGATTTGCAAAATTTGGCCTATGTTTCTTGTGGTGGCTCACCTAATATGCACGATCCTGCAAATATAGTACAAGCTGTTGGTCGTTTACGAGGATTAAATGCAAGACAAACATCAACTGCTTTTTTAATGCCAGCCACACAACAGGAAGTTAAGAAAATTGAACCATTGATCAGAAGTCCAAATTATCATGAATTTTTTTTAGAATTGAGGGAAGATTTTTTAAATAGATTTGGCAAATATTTTGCTCAAGATATTCTTACAAGATTATATTCTTTTGCACTAAGAACTGGTGCATCATCCCAAATCATTGGTGCATCACTTAAACAGTCTCTTATTGCATTGTATGAATGTTTATACAATATCAATGATCATAATGATAAAAAAGCTCATAAGCAGTTCAAATTATTTTTATGTGAATTAAAAGATAGGAGCTTTATTGTTAAATGGCATGCTAAAGCTGTTCATGTGTCTGCTTATGCAATTGCAAAGACAATATATGTTGTTGGTTTTGTTTCATATAGAATTGGATGTTTGCTTGATTTTATTATGAAGCCTTTGAAATCATTTTTTTATGCTGACTTAAGGGTAGATCCTAGAATTGTTGCTATTGTTGATTATAATGCTGATGATTTAACTAAATTTACCAAAGGTTTTTCAACTGTTTCTGATGTTTCTTGGATAGGTCATGATATTGAAAAATATGAGAGTAGTAAGTTAGCCAATCTGTTTTTTGCAGATGGCGTAAATGCTGATTATGACAGGCTTATAGCATGGTTATCTTGGGCATTGGCTGCAATAGTTTGTCCAGATATCACTAGTGCAAATACTCTTGAAGAGCGTGCTATAATTATGAGATTTTTTCAAAACACTTATAACAGAGATATGCTGTTTGATATTTTAAAAAATACCACAGCCTCCTTGGGAGCTAATAGATTTACTTCTTTGGAAAGTGCACTTTTTTATGCAATTTCTGCAGTACTTGATAATGGAAGTGAAAGATCGGCTAAGTTATTGGAAATTATCAATGTCTCTGTACATGATCTTCATAAGAAAATAAATGATGCAAAAAATATGTTAAAGTTCTCGGTTGAAGGCAAGGATTGTGAATTGTTTGGAGTTAAGTTAAGTTATGAACAATGTCAAATGATTGATTTAGATGATATATGTTATAGTGGTTGGCTTTCCTTGCAGTTAAAATTAGAAGAAGTTGCAACAGGCAATGAATTTGATTGGAAGGAATTTACTAATGCACACCATAATCCAGGTCAACTAATAGCCCATATTAACAGAACTGTTGATATTAAAGATCATAATTCTTATTTACAAAAATGCCATGGTGAAGACTCTAGCTTACTTTGTGGATTAGATTTTATGCTATCTTTTAATGAAGGTAGTTTTGAGTTGATGTGTGATATTGCCTCTTGTTATTTTTATGCCATGCCTGTTGATGCATCTGTTTTTAGAAGATGGCTGGAAGATTTAAGATATGATGTTACACATATGAGTAAAGATGATTTGTTTTCTAAATATTTTGCCACACCTGAACAAAAAATTGCTTGGCATCAGAAATCAAATTTTATGAAATGTTTTGGTAAAGCATTTAGGAAAATAAGCATTCCTGATGAACACTCTATGAGAAAAAATTACGTTCAAGTAGACACTTCAGAGAAAGAAAAATTGTTAGCTATTATAACTAAACATTTAGTAGAAGACCACTTTATGAAAATGTTGCAGCATTGCTTACATTCTATTAGAAACATGAGTGTTAGTACATTGGGCAACACAAGGCATTGTATTGATACATTGCATAATATTATTCAAACAATTGGATTAAATGATAGGACTATAAATAGACTTTTAGATATTTTCTCTAGAGAGAAGGTTCTCACTGCAATGGATAGTAAAGTTTGTTATGAAATGCTAATTGATAATGCATTTGATTGTTTGTCTAACGATGCAACTGTAATCAAGATGTCAGAGTTTCTTGCAAGCAATTATTATACAAGTGCTAACATTAATCACATGCTGTCATCTGGGAGTTATTATAATTCTTTTAATATACAATCTATAATTGGTAGTAAAGACAAGATGATTCTTGAATCTAGTTTAGGAAAAAAGTTACAAAAAGTAGGATTGGGAATTGTACTTGAATCTCATGGTTTTTCTAACTTTGCAGATAATGCAATGTTAACTGTTGCTGCATGTAATATGATTCATGCAGCATCCATAGGATTACATAAAGCATTTAATATTAGTGATGATGAACATTATGATTTGATGAACATTGATTTTTCAGATGGTTGCACATTATTTGCACAGCAAGTTGATGAAAGGGTTGGTTTGCATAATGCCAGCGATGATAATGAAAGAAAAATTGGTTATGATATTGCTGCAAGTGTTATTGATCATAGCATGGCTAGGTGTGCCATGTCTACTGCATCCAAAGAAGAACAAAGAAGTTCAAATAATGTAAGCTCAGTAGGTGTAAGTGCTGGATAATAAAAAGTCCACCCGGGAGGAGTCGAACCCCCAACCTTTGGATTCGTAGTCCAATGCTCTATCCAATTAAGCTACGGGCAGGTGTATAAATGCTAAAATATTAGATAATTTATACTTTTTTTGCAAGTTTTATTTTGCTAATTACTATTTTCTTTGTTTTATACTTATGTTTTGCGCTATTTCAATATCTTGGACTGACTTTAATGGCTGTAGTATAAATCTTAGCTCATCTGATGTGCACACTAAATCTGTTGGCATATGACTTATCAATATTTTTTCATCATCTAGCTTAACACTTAGTGGTACTGGCATGTGAAATGTTGGGTTGATAGTTAATAATGATTGATTTTTGCCCAATATTTTTTTTGATGGAGGTTTCTTGTAAGCTGATACTCTAACACATTTTTTTGCTGTTGATAATTCAGCCAGCTCTTCATTGCTAAAAAGTTTTTTGCTATCTATTTTATCACTGACAATAACAGTAACACTTGCCTCAACTGGCTTAGCTCCTTTGATTGCAAACGATGCCATGCTAAGCTCTCTAGCTAAAGTTTGATAGCATTCATTGCTGAAAAGTTTGCTAAATTCTTTTTGGGATTTAACTAGTAGTACTGGTGGAGTTGCTGTTAAAGCCCACCTTGCTTCATCCTTTGCTACAAATTCTTCTAACAATAATATTGTACTTTCTAATAACTGTTTTTCATCATTAGTTGATTGCCATTGTTCCACATAATTTTTTACTATGTTCTGTGCCTTTCTGTTTTTATCTATTTCTTTACCCATAATTTTTGATAAATTTAATAAAATTACTTCATTTCTAGCTGCAATTTGTGTTTTGTCTTTAAAATTTTTGTAACAATTAGTTAATTTTGCCACACATTTTTTGTTATATAGATTATATTGAGCACAGCATTCAGCAGAAAGTATATCTTGTAATACAATATTTATGTCATTTTTTAACAGATTAATAAATTTTTTATATAACTTACTGCATTTTTCCTCTGAAGCAAGAAGTTTTGATGATGAAATATCTTTAGGGTTTTTAATAAGTTTTGCAGCTTCTGATCCAGTTACTAATCTTAACAATGTTTCTGGTATGTTTATTCCTGAATATATTGAAATTTTTTCAATAATTGATGCAGTGGCTTTAATAAGAACATGTACTCTGCTTGAATAAGAGCTACTCTCTTGCAGTGCTTCAAGTATGTTTTCTATAGCAATTGACCAATCAATATCTGTTTTCTTCATGATAATATTTTTATTTTATTTAATTTTATTTAATTTTGATTAACGTTTTGCTAATAATGACCATGGTCTTTGTTGGCTTGAATAGGTCTTTATAATGGGTGACATATGATTTATATATATAAATATTGGCTGAAACTTATAGTAAATTATTTTGCTATCTGTTTGTATTTTTTGTTTTGTAATATTTACAATAATGTCAGCAGTGCAATGATTTGGCACAGTGTTTTGTGTAGTTATTAATATACTGTTGCCTTTTTTAAAATAGCAAACACCACACTGATTTTCTAGTGATTTAATTTTTATATGCTTGAATGATGTTGCTAGTTTTTGTGACCATGTTGTAATTGTATATGAGTTTACTTTCCCTTTGATTAATAATGGTTTCTCATTATTTTCCACATTGGCAACTATATTGTTACCATATAATAATATATCTGGCTTTTCATTGTTAATCCATAGTAATATTGCTGTTATAAATGGTATGATAGCATAGATTTTATTAAGTTTATTTGTTATAAATATCCAAATTATAGCAATTGAAGCTATTGTCATTGAGGATGTTGGCATATCAGGTAGTTTAATTATTCCCCATCCACTATTGTATTTTGCAATTTTAATCAACATCATGATACTGATATGAGCTATATATGCTGTAGTATTTGATAAAACACTAAACCATCCTAATAATACTGTTGACATAACAGCTGGCATGATAACAAAGGATGTTAGTGGTATGGCTAGTATATTGGCAAATATTCCAGATATTGATATTTGATTAAAATGATATATTAGATATGGTGCAGTAGCTATGGTGATTGTGGTTGAATTTATAAGTGTTTTGATTGGTTTAATAAAAATATTTTTTGTATAGTTGCTTAATATGTTGTGAGTTGTTAGTATGGCACAAACTGCTGCAAAAGATAGTTGAAAGCTTGGATGCAGTAAGCTCTCTGGTGTTATCAGTAGTATCACTATAGCTGATAACATGGTGGAATTTTTTCCATTTGAACATCTGTCAAATATGATTGCAATATAGAATAGTAGACTTACAGTAAATGCTCTTTGTGCTGATATGGAATTGCCACTAAGAGCAAGATAGATTAGGCTTATTATTGCTGAGAGTAATGCTGAAAATTTTTTAGTATTGCACGTTACGCTTAAAAATATAGAGAATGACATAATAGTACGTATGCAATAAAATGAAAATGTGCTAATCATAGCCATATGTAATCCAGAAATTGCAAGTAAATGTGATAAACCAGCCTTGTTAATGACTTCTTTTGTTTTATGATCAACTCTGCTCTTTTTTCCTACCACAAGAGTGCTTGCAATTGCCGCAGTTTCTTTGGGCATTGTTGCATGTAGGTGGTTGCTAATTTTTTCTCTTAATTGGTTTACTATTGAACTGTGTTTGTTGTAATCGATTCTTGTAGGTGTGTTTGTGGTGTATCCAACTGCCCCAATACCAGAGAAATAAGCAAACATACGAAAATTATAAGATCCTGGATAATTGTTAGGCTGTGGTGGTAAAAGCATAATTGATGCTTTAATTGTATCGCCAATTTTGAGTTGTTCAATTTTTTGCCTAATAGTTATGCGTGCTCTTTTTGGTATTTTTGGATCTGTATTGTTGATTATTTTGATAATAATTTTTTTGTGATTATGATAATGATCAATGTTACTTATTTTTGCATAGCAATCCGATATAAATATTTTTTTGTGAATAATGTTGTTTGTTGCAATGTATTGTGTTCTGAATGTTGCAATGATAATTTCAATTGAAAATGTAATTAAACAAATAGATATTTTTGAGCCATATGGTCTGACCACTAGTCCAAAGATAATAATAGCTATTAAATATAATATGATTGTTTTATTTGGTTCAGTTGGTAGTGTGAAGTACGTGCATGCACCAGCTGCTATTGATATAGCAATTAAAGGTATTGTATTATTATATTTTGATTTTGTTGTTGTGTATAAGTTTTGTATCATTGTCAGTTGTTTGTTTTTGAAGGGTAATTATATTGAATGATTATAAAATTCTAAGCTATTTTTTTTTGATTTTCTTCATGCCATTAAATATTTTTTGTGAAATAAAAATTAGCAGTACAAATTTTGTTTATTTTAAGAGCTCAATGGTTAATGTGCGCAGTGGTCCAGGTAAAATATATCCAGTTAAGTGGGTTTATCAGGTGAAGGGAATGCCAATGCAGGTTTTAGATAAGTTTGATAATTGGTTTTATATTAGAGATATTGATGGTGATGTTGGATGGGTTTTTCATGCTATGGTTGTTGAGAAGTATTTTAAGGCATTAACTATTAGAAATGGTGAAATAAGAAAAAATTATAGCAAAAAATCTAAAGTTATAGCTAAAGTTGAACGTTTATCATTAGTTAATATTAAAAAATGTTCTGTGGATTTTTGTTTGATTGAAGTGTCTAATATAAGAGGTTGGATTGATAAAGATATATTGTGGGGGCTACATTACCATTTTCAGTAATGCAGCATTAATAGTTGTGATATTATGATTAGATTTTTATTGTATTAATTAACTCCTCAACATCATCGGCTGACTTGTTAAACATATCTTTCTCTTTAGCAGTTAGTTCAAGTTCTATGATTTTTTCTACTCCTTTTGCTCCAATAATCACTGGTACGCCAATACATAGATTATTCCTGCCATATTCTCCTTTTAAATAAGTTGTTGCAGGAACTATTTGTTTTTTGTCATATAAATATGCTTCTGCCATTACTATAGCTGCTGCAGCTGGTGCATAAAATGCAGAGCCAGTTTTTAATAAATTAACTATTTCAGCACCAGCATTGCGTGTTCTTTGTATAATATTATCTAATTTTTCTTGTGTTATGAAATTGTTTTTGATGAAGCTAGCTATTGGTATTCCAGATATAGTTGTATACTTTGGTAATGGCAACATGCTATCGCCATGCCCACCAAGCACCATAGCCTTAATTGAACTTATGTCAACATTTAGCTCTGCTGATAAAAAACTGGCAAATCGAGCACTATCAAGAACACCAGCCATACCAACTATTTTGTTTGATTGGAATTTTGTTATTTTTAATGCAGTCCATGTCATTGCATCCAATGGATTTGTTATTATTATAACAAAAGCATTAGGTGCTCTATGTTTTATTTCTTTAGAGATTTCTGAAATTATTGAGCTATTAATTTCAACTAAATCACTACGACTCATACCAGGTTTTCTTGGTATACCAGCTGTGACAATAATTACATCTGAGTTATTAATATTTGTATAATCATTGTGACCAGAGATTCTGGCATTAGATTTGCTAATTGCTATCATTTGTGAAATATCTAATGCCTTACCTTGCGGCATGCCTACTGCAATGTCAACTAATACTATTTCACCCATTGATTTTGTTGCCATAATCTGTGCTATTGTGCCACCTATTTGACCAGATCCTATTAAAGATATTTTTTTATTCATATATTTTTTAAAATGACTTATTTTCTGAATATTAATATAATTTTATTTTTTCGCAATAAAGAATATGGATAATGCAATAATTTTGCTTATATTAAACATGCAATCTATCCCATCCGAAGCTTTGATGGTGATAGAAATAATTATATGTATTTTAACAATACTGTTTTTCTTAAAATTTTTTGGCTTGCTGGGTATTGCAACCTCTGCAACAATAATGTTGATTGCAGCAAATATTCAAATATTAAAACTTGCTTATTTTGGTTGGATACATACTGAGATAGCACTTGGAACTGCTGCTTTTGCATCAACTTATTTAATTTCTGATATTGTAACAGAGATATATGGTAAGCAAATTGCTAAAAAAATAGTTTACATTACAGCATCTGCACAGTTATTTTTTGTTATTCTAATGATAGTAACACTTGGTTATCAATTTTCAAATGACAGCTCAGCTCATCAGTCAATTGAAAATATTTTTGTGCCACAGATTAGAATACTATTAGTTAGCATAGTATCATATGTTTTAAGTCAGCTTATTGATATAGCATTTTTTGCCAGTATTGCAAAGATTATGCAAGGGCATTTTATTTGGTTAAGAGTTAATGTCTCTAATTTTTTGTCACAAATTTTTGACTCTATATTGTTTAGTATGCTTTGTTGGAGAATTTTCTCTCCTGATCCTAAAGAAATATCAGAAATATTGTTTGTATATGTTATTTTTAGTTTTATTCCAAGGTTTTTTATAGGTATTATTATTACACCCATAATATATTTGGCCAAATCTATAAAGAGGAATGATGTTTTCATTTGATGTACAGCATTTATCTTCATTCTGCTATGCCCGTGTAGCAAAATTGAACACACCACATGGTAGCTTAGATACCCCAGCATTTATATTTTGCGCTACTAAAGGAGCTGTTAAATCATTAGATGCTAAGCAGTTAAATGAATGTAATACGCAAATTATTTTATCAAATACCTATCATTTATTGTTAAGACCAGGAATTGATTTAATTTATAAAATGGGCGGTATACACAAATTTATGGGATGGAGCAAGCCAATGCTCACAGATTCAGGTGGTTTTCAGATATTCAGCCTAGGTTATGGTTCAGTATCTTCAGAGATTAAAGGTAAGAAAAACATGCCCAAAAATAAAAGTTTATTACACTTAAATGAGAATGGTGCATCATTTAGATCATATATCGATGGAACATTGCATAGTTTAACACCTGAGATTTCAATACAGGCACAGTATAAGATAGGTGCAGATATTATACTGGTTTTAGATGAGTGCACACCATATAATGTTGATAAGTGCTACACAGAGAATTCTATGCATATGAGTCATCGTTGGGCATTGAGATCACTAAATGAGTTTCAACAAATAAATAACAAACAACAAGTCTTATATGGAATAGTACAGGGTGGTGTATATAAAGATTTACGGGAAATAAGCTGTGCTTTTATTAATGATAATGATTTTTTTGGTTGTGCTATAGGTGGTAGCTTAGGTAGCACCAAAAAACAGATGTATGATATAGTATGTTTAACCACAAAGCAAATTTGCAGAGATTATCCAATTCACTTACTGGGTATTGGTGGTTTGTCTGATGTATTGTTTGGGGTTTGCTGTGGTGTGGATACTTTTGACTGTGTTCATCCTACGCGTTTAGCACGTCATGGTGGAGCATTGGTTAAGCCAATAAGAAATAATGGGCGTGAGAATATTAACCTACTTAATAATGAATTTAAAATGGATGAGCGGCCAATTGAAAGTGACTGTGGGTGTCCTACTTGTTTATCAGTATCTAGGGCATACATTCACTATTTAATAAAAGCCAAAGAATTCACTGTATATTCATTGTTAACGCAACACAATGTTTATTTTATGAATAAGTTTATGTCTTTAATTAGAAGTGCAATAAAGCATGACACACTGCATAATTTTGCAGAGGAGTGGGGTTTACATAATGAGCTTGTTGATATATTAAAATGATTTTTCATTGTGTGTTGATTTTTGATTTTTTTGTTTTTACAATTCAGTATCAGAATAAAGTAATAATATCTTATGATATCAGTTTTTGTTAATGATAGAAAGATTAAGGTTGCTAGTAACACAACTATTTTATCAGCATGCGAAGCTGCTGGTATTATGGTGCCACGTTTTTGCTATCACAGTGGACTACCTATTTCTGGTAATTGCAGGATGTGTATGGTTGAAGTAGAAGGTAAATCAAAGCTCATTGCATCTTGTTTAACTGAAGTTTCTGATAATATGAAAATTTACACTAATACTGAAAAAGTTAAACATGTAAGAAGCTCTATTATGGAATTGTTGTTGATTAACCATCCATTGGACTGTCCAATATGTGATCAGGGTGGTGAATGTGATTTGCAAGACCAAGCAGTAAAGTATGGCTCACTAAACAGCAACTATAAAGAAACAAAAAGGGCAGTTTCTAATAAATACATGGGTTCAATGATTACAACACATATGACTAGGTGCATACATTGCTCAAGATGTATTAGGTTTATTGATGATATTGCTGGAACTGGTGAAATTATTATGATAAATCGTGGTGAAAAAACTGAAGTTACAACATTGGATGAGCCTATTAAATCTGAGATTTCTGGTAACATTATAGATATTTGTCCAGTTGGTGCTCTTACAGCAACAGTTTATCGCTTTAGCTATAGACCATGGGAGCTTTCATATAGCAACACAATTGATGTAATGGATGCAGTTGGTAGCAATATAAGAGTGGAATATAAAGAAAATGAGATTGTAAGAATTTTACCAAGACCTAATGGAGATATTAATGATGAATGGATTGGAGATAAAACACGTTTTGCTTTTGATGGTCTATCTACCAATAGACTGACTAATTCATATATTAATAATGGTACTACACTAGAGGTTGTTGATTTTGAAAGAGCTTTAAATTTAATTATTAATAAAATTAATACAACCCCTTCAAAGAAAATAGCTGCTATATCTGGTGACATGGTTGACTGTGAATCAATGTTTTTGTTAAAAAAAATTATGCTTGGCATGGGTTGTAAAAATTTTGATTGTAGACAAGATAGTTCATTAATGGGTGGATCAAGGTGTCACTATATTGCAAATACTTCACTGCCAGAAATGGAAGGTGCAGATTTAATATTAATAATAGCCTGTAATCCAAGGTTTGAAGCACCTATGCTTAACTATCGCTTGAGAAAAGCATATGTTTCTAATGATGCAAAGATTTTTACTATAGGATGTGTGGCAAACTTGAACTACAAAACAACCAGTATTGGAAATAGTCCAGGTATTATAGATAGTATTTTTGCTGGTAAACATGAATTGTTTCAAATGATGAAAAATGCCAAAAAACCATTGATGATTATTGGTGGGGGGGTTTTTACTAGAAGTGATGCTAAAATCTTTCTATTTAAGCTTACTAAAATTGCTGAGTGTACAGGAGTGGTAAAAGATAATTGGAATGGTTTCAATGTTCTTCAAACTGCAGCATCAAGAGTTGGTGGGCTTGATATAGGTTTTGTGCCAATTGATGATGGTAAAAATACTGATAGTATAATGAATTCTGAAATTGAAACATTATTTTTACTTGGTGTAGATGAGGTAGATGTTTCATCGCTTGGTTCAACCTTTGTTATTTATCAAGGCAGCCATAAGGATAATGGATTTCATCGTGCAAATGTGGCAATTCCAAGTAGTGTTTATACTGAGAAAAATGCTACTTATGTAAATGTTACAGGTTTTGTGCAGCATTCATCTAAAATCATAATACCACCTAATGGAGTTCTTGATGACTGTGAGATTTTGTTGAAAATTGCTAATGGTTTGTTAGGTGCAAAGTTGGCTTATGCTAATGTTGATGATGTGAGAGAGGCTATGTATAATGAGGTTGCATGGGACAATAATGCTAATCAATGGGCACTAGCACCAGAAGTCACTGGTTCATTGAACTACCTTGAGCCAATAAATAATCACAATTTTAATTTTTGTTCACAGGATCCTATAAGCAGATCATCTAAAAATATGTTGCTTTACAGAAATTTGGTTTCTTAATGATTTTTGGTTTTTAAAAATGCTATCATATCAGCATATTTATCATGCAGGATGTCCTGCAGATGTACATAAGCACATGGCACTTTCAATAATATTATCTATGTCTGTTGATCAGTATGATTTAATTACATATATTGACACACACAGTGGTAGAGGAAGGTATAATATAGCTTCTGCAGCAGCACTGAAAACTGGAGAGGCTAGTTTTGGTGTGCTACGCATTATGGATTGTTTAAATGATTTTCCAGTTGTTAGTTATGCTAAGATTTTATTAGATAGCAAAAAGAAGTTTGGTATAAATTATTATCCTGGATCACCAATGATTGCACGTTTTTTGTTGCGTAAAATGGATGTACTACACTGTATAGAAGCTCATCCACGTGAATATATATCACTTGAAAAATTTGCACGTAAGCATAATATTTTCACTCACTATGCTGATAGCTACTCCCTTGCTCCAGAAATTATTTCTAAAGCTAAAGGATTATCTATTGTGTTGATTGACCCAAGTTATGAGGTGAAAATTGAATATAAAGCTTGTTCTAATTTTATCAAATCTTTGAGTAATAAGTATAAAAATACTATAATTTTATGTTGGGTGCCAATTTTATCATCGGCTATGCATAAAGTTTTCTTATATGATTTAAGTGATACTGATGGTCTATGGAAACAAGAGGTGTTGTTCAATATCCCATATAAAATGCTAGGAAGTATGTTGCTTTGCTTAAATGCACCAACTTTCATTACAGATAACTTGAATGATTTGCAAGAAGTTATGCAGAAAAATGTTCTAGGTGTATAAGATAATTTATTTTATAATAAGCATCTTAAAAGATTGTTGCTAACATCTTCAAGTAAGTCAAAATATAAATTTTCTCCAGGTATTAAGTTTGCACCAATTGGGTCTAACACACCTATTTTTGTATTTTTAGTGCTCTCAGACAATAGAACTGTTATTTTTTTTGAAAACTGTGGTTCTGAAAAAATACATATTTTATCATTATTGTTTATAGTTTTTCTTATCTGCTTAATGTGCTGTATAGACAGCGATGTATTTGGATTTTGGTGTATAAAGCCCAATGATGAGAGATTGTACTGTTTTTCAAAATATTGATATGCATCATGGAAAACTAAAAAAGGTTTGTTTTTTATTGCCTGAAGTTGTGAATTGATTTTATTGTCTAAGTCTTCAATTTTTTTCAAGATTTTCTTGGTATTTTCATCATAGATTTTTTCTCTATGAGGGTTTATGATAGCTAGAGTGGAGTATATTATTTTTACCATAGATTGTGCATTTGTGGTGCTTAGCCATATATGTACATCAGTATTATTAGATTTATGACAGTTGTTGCGGCAATTTAATTTATTAATCATTGAACTTTGCAGCATTAAGATTTTTTTATTTGGATTTATTGTTTTTAAAAATGGCTCCAGTGTTTCATCAATGCCAAATATTATTTTAGCATTTGATATTAGTTTTATTTTGGATGGTTTGAGGTTTGGATTGTGAGGAGAGTTATTATTGATTATCAATCCAGCTTTTTCTGTATCTCCTAATACTCCTTGAACTAGTGAATGCAATGGTTTTATTGTTGCTACAATAGCATTACTATTTGCATTGCTATTGTAGCAAATGAAAAATATAAATAATATTATTAAAAATGATTGTTTTAAGTATTTTAATATCATGGTATTAACTTTATGAAAATTAGCTGTATAATTAACATTATACGCAAGGAAATTAGCTAAGATTTATTATATCATTGAATTGGCGTGCATGAAACTTGAGAAATACTTTATTGTTGCTAACAACATAACAATTAAAGATGGAAAAAAATTTATTCTTAAAGATGTTTCTATAACAATTAAAGAAAATGATTTTATTACCATAGTTGGCCCTAATGGCGCAGGTAAGTCAACTTTACTTAAGTGTTTAATGGGTTTTTTTACTCCATTATTTGGCACAATAGAAAGATTGCCTAGGTTAAGAATAGGCTATACTCCTCAACGTTTTTTTATGGAAAGCTTGATGCCTATTTCAGTTAAAGATTTCCTTATTTTATACAAAAAAATAAATAAAAATATTTTTAATAAAATTATTTTTGAAACAAATACAGCTCACCTACTTAAAACACCACTAAGAAAACTATCAGAAGGTGAGTTGCAGAAAGTTTTGTTAGCACGAGCATTGCTAGGTGAGCCAAATTTGTTGATTTTAGATGAACCAGCACAAAATTTAGATATAGCTGCACAATTTGATTTTTATAAAATGCTTGATGCTATATACAAAAAATACAAAATTTCCATATTAATGGTATCACATGATTTGCATATGGTGATGTCTGGTACAACAAGTGTTATTTGCTTAGCTGGTACTGTTTGTTGTTCTGGTACTCCTGAATCAATTGCTAATAATCCAGCATTTACCTCATTATTTGGTAATAGTGTTGTAGATATTTTTTCTATATATCAGCATAAACATAATGCAATGTCTAATTCTATAATTAATAAATAATGGATATTTCTATATTAAGAGCAATGTTAGCAGGAGTCTCAATAGCATCATGTTCTGGAGTGTTGGGGTGTTTTGTTGTATGGAAGCGTATGTCTTATTTTGGAGATTCACTCTCTCATGCTGCATTATTAGGTGTAGTCTTGGGTGTAGTACTTGATATAAATATAACAACAGGAGTAATTCTTGTTTGTACATTATTAGCAATATTTTTATCAAGAATTACTCTAAATAGGAATGGCTTAAGCAGTGATGCAGCACTTGGTTTGTTATCACATGCATCATTATCTTTTGGCATCTTAATTATCAATCTGATTGGTGATTTGTCATTTGATATAGATTCCTATTTGTTTGGCGATATTTTGCTTACTAGCAGAAATGAGTTTTATCAAGTGCTATGTTGTTGTGTTTTTGTGCTCAGTGGTTTGATAATTTTTTGGAAACCATTAATTTTAATGGTTATTAATGAAGATTTAGCTAGAGCAGAGGGTGTGCAAGTGTCTAATTTGTATTTGCTGATTGCACTGCTGACAGCTTTTTTGGTGGCTATATCAGTTCGTATTGTAGGTGCTTTGTTTGTAACTTCCATGCTTATTACTCCAGCTTCTTCGGCACGCTTTATTGCTCAGTCACCTAGGTTAATGGTGCTTATATCATCTATACTAGCAGTATTAGCTGTTGTTCTTGGTGTAATTGGCTCAATATATTTTGATGTATCATTAGGGCCATTTATAGTGAGTATATCATTTATAATTTTTGTATTTTTTGCCATTACTGCTAAACTAAATTCTTTCCTACAGGTTATGTTTTATAAGAGATATAATTGAAATGTTTAATTAAAACTTTAATGATAGTTGCTGATTATTTGACAATTTTTAATTAGTAGGTGTATTAGAGATTTAAATTTATAGTGCTATCTAAATTTAATTATCCAATCATTTGTTTGATTTGTTTATATAAGCATTATTTTATAGTAAAATTTCCTAATTATTAAATATTGAATATCAATCTGTACAATTATCAAAATTTTTGATAGTGTTATAAAATCTCTTACTCATATAAATAGATCTATTTTTTCTCCTTATGCCTTTCTCTTCTTTTTTGCAAGTATTCTCTCTTTTTTTTCTTATTCCATTACTTATTGATATTAAAAATCAATTATTTTTATCTAAACATCAATAATTATTTGGAGAATACTATGTCTAATTTAATACTTGATCATTCCATATTAGCACAAGAACAGTGGGAAAATTTTACTGAAACCAATCATAATACTTGGAATTTTCTATTTGAAAGGCAGATAAAATTACTGCAAAACCAAACTGATGATGAAGTGGTAGAAGGAATGAATAAGCTTAGAATTTATAGTGCACATATTCTTAAATTTTCAGATCTTAACAAAATTTTACAACCAGAAGATTTGTTTTTTAAATTTTTATCAGAGAGAAAATTTCCATCAACGTTAAAAAATAGATGTAATTTAAAAGTGATGGATGGAGTGGGATTTGAACCCACGGTACAAATTATTGTACTCTGGTTTTCGAGACCAGTACTTTTAACCACTCAGTCACCCATCCACAGTTTTAGACAATTGCAGATGATTTTATTAATCTATGGCGGATAGAGTGGGATTTGAACCCACGATACGCATAAACGTATGCCAGTTTTCAAGACTGGTGCCTTCAACCACTCAGCCATCCATCCACAATATAAAATAATAGAAAATTTATAATGTTACAAGATATTTTATGAGTTTTGATATTTTTAGTTGATTTGTTAGTTAGTGAGTCTTATTTTTCTCTTTTTTCCTACTGATAGAGTTGCTGGTAATAACTTTAATGATAGCATATAGTTTTCATCAACAATTGTTGTGTCGTTTAGCTTTACTGATGAAGTTTTAATAAGTCTTTTTGCTTCAGATGCAGAATTAGCAAATCCTATATCAACAATTAATTGTTTAAGATAACTATTATTATTAACAACAAAGTTAGGAAATTTTTTATCCTGCTGTCCATTATTTGTTTCAAATATGCTTTGTGCCATTTCTCTAGCATTTTCAGTGGCTTTGGTGCCATGACATATTTTTGTTGCTTCACTTGCTAATATTTTTTTAGCTTCATTTATCTGTTCATTTTGCAATGATTTTAATTTTTCGATTTGTTGCATTGGCAAATCAGTAAAAAGTTTTAAAAATTTTTCAATGTCACTATCAGATACATTACGGAAATATTGCCAATAATCATATGGTTGTAAATATTCTTCATTTAACCATATAGCACCATTTGCAGTTTTCCCCATTTTTTTACCGGAAGACGTTGTTATTAATGGTGTGGTTATTCCATAACATTCTGGTTTACCAAGTTTTCTATTCAGCTCAATTCCATTTACTATATTACCCCATTGATCAGATCCACCAGCTTGAATGGAGCAATTATAATTAATATTGAGGTTAAGGAAATCATATGATTGCATAAGAACGTAGTTAAATTCAATAAAACTCATTTCTTCTTGACGATTTAAGCGTTGTTTAACGCTTTCAAGAGAAAGCATCCTATTGACTGAGAATTGAGAGCCATATTGGCGTAAAAAATCTATATACTTAATGTCATCTAACCATTCAGCATTATTTAGTATAATAGCACTGTTTGCAGAGTTATTAAAATTAAGAAATTTGCTAAATATTTTTCCTATTTGTTGCATGTTAAATTCTATTTCTCTGTTTGATAAATATGCCCTGGTTTTATCTTTGCCAGAGGGATCGCCAACTTTAGTTGTAGCGCCACCAAGCAAAACAATTGGTTTGTTTCCAAGTTTTTGCCACAGTCTTAGTAGCATTATTTGAACAAGGCTACCAATATGTAAACTTGGGGCAGTGCAGTCAAAACCTATATACATTATTGATATTGATTTTTTGTTAGTATGTTCTATAAGGTTTGCTTCATTAGTTAGATCTTGTATATAGCCACGTTCTCTGGATATTTTTAGAAATGCTTCACCATTCATATCATTATGTTGTGTAGTTGTTTAAATGTATTATAACTGCAGTATATTATGCTCTCAATAATTTCATTAAATTAGTTGTTTGTTAAATTTTTTGACAGTTTTTATTATTGTTCTGTTATAGAATAAAGTGGGTTTAACATTTTTTTAAAAAGATGTATAATGTAATTACATATGGTGTAGTAGACTATAACCATAAGTTTTATATTTAACTATTACTTGTATTTTATGGGTCATGAATATTTTGCTAACAATAAATATAAGCTTGGATGCTTTTATTATATTTTAAAACATTGCCACCAATTTTGTTTGGCAATAACAATGAAGTTAGATCAGGATTAGCTGGTATCTAGGTTTAGCAAGATATGTTTTCCCATTGCCAGCAAATCAATCACCTTTATAATTAAAGGGTGCTATGAGGCTGAATAGATATTTTAGCATTGTGCTGTGCTGTATTTTTAATACTACTGTTGTTGAAATGACATGTGAGGCATATGTCCCATCATTGCCAACTATAAAAAATTTTTTTAATTCAACTGAATATATAACAGAATTTATTGTAGTTGCATATTTAGTTGGCTTGTCAATTTCAGGTATAATTTTTGGCCCTATATCAGATTTAGTAGGTAGGAAGAAAATTATGATTGGTGGTTCATTGTTATTTCTTTTATCTTCATTTCTATGCTATTGGTGTTATTTTATGCCAAGTATTTATATTTTAATATTTGCTAATTTTATGCAGGGTTTTGGTGGTGGTGCAGCAATGATATCAAGTTTTGCAGGTGTGTGTGATAAATACTTTGGTGTTTATTTATCAAATATTATGACTAGACTTAATGTATCAATAAGTATTGCACCTGTTATAGGGTCTATAGCTGGTTCTATTATTTTATATTGCTTTGATTGGCACTATATACCAATGTTTTTGACTCTAGTGTCATTGTTATTATTGGTGATTAATTTAAACACTGAAGAGATAAATCATGTTAGCCATGTGGAGCTTGGGAAGGATATTGTATTTAAACATATTTTTGAGTCATATAGAAACTTATTTAAAAATAAAACTTTTATATTATTTACGCTAATACAAACCATGACTATTGCAACCATATGGGGTGAGGTAAGTAATTTGCCATTTGTATATATTCAGAGCATGAAATCTAGTAATTTGGTTTATGGTTTTATTATAGTATTGATTATGGTGTCATATGTTTTTGGTGCATTTTTAAATCAATGCTATGCTGATAAGATTGGTCGTAAGCAAATGATTTATTGTGGTGTGCTTGTAACTATATTTTTCAACATACTAATTGTGTTTTGTCATTATAAAATTGGCCTGAATCCATTTCTACTGACAATTTTAAAACTACCAACTTCATTTGTGCTGCCTTTTGTCACAATTAACTCTAGTACTATAGCATTGAATGCTGTGAAAAATACAAAAGGTGCAAGTACGGCTTTTTTAGAATCAGCACAAACTACTGGTGGTGCATTATATGTGTTTTTATTGAGTTTATTTTATGATGGCACTATGCTGCCAATGTCTATATTATCAATAATTGTTTTTGCTGGTATCTTGGTATTGCATGCTTATATTTCAGAAAATAACCCAGATTCACATTATTTAACTGCATAATTTAATTGTGTCAATTCTGTTTTAAAAATCTAATTTTTCATAAATACCATTAGGTGTAAAACCAGCAATACGATCTTTTAAGATATTGCGAAATGATGGCTTAGATTTTATTACAGAATACCATTCTTTAACTACATTGTCATAATTCCAAGGCATGTCACCAAAATAATCTAATATTGAAATATGAGATGCTGCAGCTATATCTGCAAGTGTAAATATATCACCCATTAACCATTGTGACTTAAGCAATAATCTTCTCATATAATTTAGATATTCTATTAAGTTATTTTTTGCAATTCTTATTAAAGATGAGTTTGGTGCTTCAGATGTACTTAGATATTTAATTAAACGTTCAGATAAAATATATTTTACTACATCATGAAACATTTTCTGATCAAAAATTGCCATTAATCCACGTACTACAGCTTTATCTGTGTATGTTTTTCCCAGTAATCCAGAGATTCCATATTTTTCTTCCAAAAATTCACATATTGCACTACTGTCAATTATTGCAGTACCTTCATCAACTAATACTGGCACTTGTCCAACTGGATTTAGAATAAGGAATTTAGATTTTTTTTCCCAAAATTCTTCACTAACTAGTTCGCAATCTAGTTCTTTTTCATTAAGCAGAATTCTAACTTTGCGTGAGAATGGACATAGTATAAAGTGATGAAGTGAGCGCATTGCACAAAGCTAACATGAGTAATAAAGGTATTTGTATTCTATAATTAAAAAAAATAAAAACAATATATTTTCATATGCGTACATTTTCCATTGTTAATCTAATGATGTCTTGAATATCAGTTACTTTACTTAGTGCATAGCGACCATAAGTTAGCATTAGATTTTGTTGCATAGTGACTTTGGAATTAATGCTATGATTAACTAAGATGCAGTTAAATCTATGATAAATTTTACCCATTATTTTAGGAAGGTCATCATCATTAGTATTACATAAAATAGCTATTAAACAATCACCACCAATATATGCTATTGCACTTGGATCATTGTTTAGCTGGGTAAACTCATTTTTGATGCATTGAGTTAGCAATGTTTTATTAGTTGAAGTTCCTAATTTTTCACATTCAATTACAAGGATATAAGAGTTAACATTGTATCTACTGATAAATCTGCATATTCTTACTAGTTTATCCGTCTCATCATTTGGAAATTGTTCTTGCTGTACATAGAAAGACTGCCAGAGATTAGTTAGATTTACTTCCATAATTCGTATATAAACAATGGTATCATACTGATTGTTGTTTGCAAAATTGCAGGCTTTTATTCTGCAGTTAATTGCATAGTTATTAAAATCTTTTAAGTAGAAATCTGGAATTTTATTTAGTGTTTCAGCTATGTTAATAATTCCATCATTAAACTCTATACAGTCTTCAATAATAGATACTACACTATAATCCAATATTTTTATGAAATTTGATCCTATTAATTCCTGTGTTGAATATCCAAGTAATTCTGCTATATTTTTAGAAATATCTTCTACAGAAATATTGTTTGTAGCATTGTATAATATAATTTTTATATAAGCATCATCCAGTTTGTATTGCATACAATATCACCATATATAGAACACAAGGTGTCATGTTATTGATAAAATAATAATAAATAGTTAACAATAATTTGTTTTACATCCATTCCATTACTCCTGTTTTCAGTAGCCAATTTTTTATCTCATGCATTTTTTCCAGTTTGCTTATATTGATATAAATATATTTTTTTGCTAATGGTATTAATTTCATGTAGTTATTATTTTTTTTACAATGTTTCATATACATTATAAAACCTAATATTTTACAACTACGTTGTAAACCTATTGTATGATAACTTTTGTTAAAAATCCTAATGTCATCATTGTTAATCCAGTTTGATTTTTTTATATAATAATCTTTTAGGGCATTTGCATGGTACATAGACATGTCATATCTTGCATCTTGCAATAAAGATACAACATCATAAGTTGGCATGCCATTTAATGCATCATCAAAATCTATAATACCAGTTTTTTTTAAACCATGCATTTTTGGTAAATGAAAAATATTTGGTGAATGATAGTCTCTTAATACTAATACTTGTTTACACGGCATGCTAAATAAAGAGTTAAGTATCCTGTCCCATATTTCGTGAAATAAATTTTTTTCAATAAGGGTTATTTTTTTAAAACATGGAGCATAATAATCTATGAATTTATTTACCTCAAGCAGCATTGTTTTTTTTGTATATTTTGTTTTTACAGGCATATCATTATCATTGATATTATTGTGTATTTTTAATAACACATCTACAGCATTTTTATATACAGATAGTTCAATATTTTTGTTTTGATTTAAATATTCAAGATAACTACTGTTGCCAAAATCTTCCATCAAGATATACCCATTTTTTATATCTGTTGCATATATTTCTGGGGGCTTGAGGCACAATTCTGATAAAAATTTAGTGATACTAGTAATTTTTTTTATTTTGCTCTCTATATCGTGTTGAATGGGCAATTTGCATAAAATTATATTTTTGTTTGGTGTTTCAATGCGTTCAAATTCCTTCAAAGAAGCATCACCTTCTATCTTAGTGCGTTTAAAGCACTCTAATCTGTATTGTGATAGAAATATCTCCAAATCTTCCTGCATGATGATTCCTGGTTTATGAATTGCACAACTATAGTGCTGTAAGTTTATTAATTTTTAATTAAAGCATTTATATCTTAAGTTTAGATAGTTGCTGCCATTTTTCTTCTATAGAATATATATTTACTACTCTTTTTTTTGCTGCTATGTTGTCTATGCATAATAGCAATGGTTGCTTTGCCATGTATTGAAGTATTAAATCTGGCCACTCAATGATTAATATAGTATTTTTTGGCGGTTCTAATATACCAATGTTAACAAGGTCATTGTAGTCATGCAATCTGTATAAATCACAATGCCAAATTTGTTTATTATTATAATTGTACTGGTTTATTATAGTAAAAGTTGGACTGGTAATCACTAAATTTGGTGAATTTGTGATTTTTTTTATTAAAAATGATGTAAAAGTTGTTTTGCCAACTCCTACATCACCCTTGATTGCAAGACAGTCATTATTTTTTATATATCCCGCTATTGCATCTGCTAACTTTTTTGTTTTAGTGAGTGATGTAAGGTGTATTGAATTAATCTTCCTATTCATTTTCTAAATAGCGTTGTGCTTCTAATGCTGCTATACAGCCAGTACCAGCAGCAGTTATTGCTTGACGATATTTTGCATCCTGTGCATCACCTGCAGCAAAAACCCCTTCAATTTTTGTGGCGGTTGAACCAGGGGTTGTTTGTATATATCCATATTCATCTATATCAAGACAGTTTTGGAAAATTTCAGTAGCTGGTTTATGACCCACTGCAATAAAAACACCCATTACATCAAGTTTTTCCACTGTATTGTTTTTTATATTTTGTATTTCAACACCAGTTACTTTTTTCGGTTTGTTTGTGCCATAAATATCTTTTAAAACAGTATCCCATATAATATTTATTTTTTTGTTGCTAAAAAGTTTTTGTTGCATAGCATGATCAGCTCTTAGTTGTTTCCGCCTGTGTATAAGTGTTACTTTTGATGTTATTTTTGATAAATAAAGAGCATCTTCAATAGCTGTATTTCCACCACCAACAACTAGTACATTTTGGTCTTTGAAAAACATACCATCACATACAGCACAGCTTGAAACACCATAACCTTTATACTTCTCTTCATTTTTTAAGCCAAGCCATTTTGCATTTGCACCAGTTGCTATTATGCAAGTTTTGCTAATAAAAGTTTTGCCAGAGCTGCAATTTATTTCTAATTTTTTTGGTTTATTAAAGTCAACCTTATCTACATGATCAAAAATTATTTCTGCACCACATGCTTTTGCTTGTAATTCCATTTGATTTATAAGCCATGGTCCTTGAATTGGTTTGGCAAATCCTGGATAATTTTCAATATAGGTTGTTGTTAGAAGCTGTCCACCAGGTTGTATGCCTTGTATTATTAATGGCTGCATTCCAGCTCTAGCTGCATATATAGCAGATGTATATCCAGCAGGCCCTGAGCCAATTATAATAACATTATGTGTTTTGCTCATCTATAGATTCTCTGCATTCGTAGTTAAGTAGTCTGCTATGCTTAATTTATTTGCTGCTAGTGATTCTTTGTCTGTTTGCCAGCCAGCTGGACAAACATTTCCACTAGATTCATAATGCTGCAGTGATTCAATTATGCGCAATATTTCTTTTACATTTCGACCTATGGGCAAGTCATTAACTGACTCATGTCTTACAATGCCTGTTTTATCTATAAGGAAGGTTCCTCTTAGTGCCACGCCATCATCTGCCAGCACGCCAAAATCTTTGGCCAGTGTTTTGTTGATATCTGATATGAGTGGATATTGTATATCACCTATGCCCCCTTTGTTTATAGGTGTTGATTTCCATGCTAGATGTGTATACTGTGAATCAATACTTGCACCTAATATTTTAGTATCAAGTGCTTCAAATTGTGAGATTCTGTTATTAAATGCAATTATTTCTGTTGGACATACAAATGTAAAATCTAATGGATAAAAGAAGAGTAGAGTATATTTTTTATGAAGGAAATCAGTTAGATTGATATTGGCAAAACTATCATCTGGCATAACTGCTGGGATGTTGAAATGTGGTGCTGGTTTACCTACTAATGTTGACATTGCAAGACCTTAAAAAATATTGAAATAATTATAATACAGCAAACATACAAAACTGCAACAGGATTAGCAATCATTAGTTGTGTATTTTTAATTCAGCATGTTTGCAAAAATACTATTTTGTTTTTATTATTTAAATATACAAATTATATTTTTTAGAGTAAATAGATGCATGATATAAAGCAAATTAGATTAAATGCAGATTATCTACAATGTCACCCAATCCTGAAAATTCTCGCGGAGCATTGAAACTTTGCATGCGGG
>NZ_CAWVOK010000021.1:0-5014 GCF_963930935.1 Candidatus Xenohaliotis californiensis | reverse complement strand
AGTCTTCTTAAAATGTATAGTAAATTCTTTCTATAGCAAACAACTAAACTCTTAAGGAATAATTGATAAAATCATATAGTATAATCTTTAATGCATACCAAGCAATAAATGAGCATAATTAATTATAATTATAATTTATAAAAAATTAATTTTTAAAATAAAATAAATATAGAATCATAACCAATGATTATTTTTGCTACTACATGAGTAAATTATATTACTACATGGACAAATGATATTAAGTATTCTAGTATTTAAATATATATAGAGTAATGTGCAATATAAAATGGATCGACTTACGGATTCGGGCAAAGCCATGTTAAAAGACAGGTATTTGCTGCCAAATGAGGATTGTATAAGCTTATTTAAACGTGTTGCAAATGCATATGGATCAAATCTAGATCATGCTAGTAGGATATTATATTATATGCAAAAATGTTGGTTTATGCCTGCAACACCAATACTAAGCAATGGTGGCACAAATAGAGGATTACCTATATCATGCTTTACCAATGAAGCAAATGATAGTTTAAGTGGCATTGTTGATTTATGGAATGAAAATATCTGGCTTGCAGCAAGAGGTGGTGGTATAGGAAGTTACTGGGGCAACCTACGCTCAATAGGTGAAAAAATTGGTGTTAGTGGCAGAACATCAGGGATTATTCCATTTATAGCAGTACAAAACAGCCTAACACTAGCCATATCTCAGGGATCTTTAAGAAGAGGTAGTTCAGTTGTTTACCTACCAGTATCACATCCAGAAATTGAAGAATTCATTGATTTACGCAAACCAACAGGTGGTGATCCAAATAGGAAGGCATTAAACTTACACAATGGTGTTGTAATAACTGATAAATTTATGCAAGCTGTAGAAAATGATGATCCATGGGACTTAGTTAGTCCACTTGACAATACAATAGTTCGCACTATTGGAGCACGTCAGATATGGATTAGAATTCTTACTGCACGTGTAGAAATTGGAGAACCATATATTCTATTTATTGACAGTGTAAATGATAAAAAACCTGAACTGTATAAAAGACTTAATTTAGATATAAAAACATCTAATCTATGCAGTGAAATAACTCTAACAACTGGCCTTGACCACAAAAACAAAGAAAGAACTGGGGTGTGCTGCCTTTCATCTGTCAATCTAACATATTTTGATGAATGGGAAAATAATGAAATCTTTATAGAAGATATCATGAGGTTCTTAGACAATGTGCTACAAGATTTCATAGATAGAGCACCCAGTTCAATGGAGCGTGCCAAATATGCTGCTACACGAGAAAGAAGTATAGGGCTTGGAGTTATGGGATTACATTCAATGCTGCAAAAAAAAATGATCCCATTTGACTCAGTAATTACAAAAGTCTTGAATAAAAAAATATTCTCTTTCATTGCAAAACAAGCTGACTTAGCTTCAAAAAAATTAGCAGCAGAAAAAGGACCTTGCTTAGATGCTATTGATGCTAAATTAAATGAAAGATTTACCCATAAAACTGCAATTGCACCAACTGCATCAATATCTATTATTGCCGGTAATAGCTCACCAGGCATAGAGCCATATATCTCAAATGCTTTTACACAAAAAACCCTCAGTGGTTCATTTCCAATAAAAAATCCTTATCTTAAAAGCTTACTACAAGAAAGAGGTGAAGATAATGATGCCGTATGGTCATCAATCACAACCAATGATGGATCTGTACAACATTTAAGCTTTTTAACAGAATTTGAAAAATCAGTATTTAAAACAGCATATGAACTTGATCAAAGAATTATAATAGAACTAGCAGCAGACAGAACACCTTTTATCTGTCAAGCACAGTCAGTTAATATATTCCTGCCAGCAACAGTTAGCAAAAGATATTTGCACAAACTGCATGAATATGCATGGAAAAAGGGGGTAAAGAGTTTGTACTATTGTCGTTCAATGTCTATCCAAAGAGCTGATAAAGTGTCACACAGCATTACAGAAGAACCAAAAAAATATGAAGAATGCCTTTATTGTCAATAATACACTGCTGAACTCTTATCCTCAAACAAAATAAGTGACACAATACAGTATTAAACATCAATAATCTATTAGATTGCATTATACAATGATCATATCAAACTTGACCATTGAATCATTAAGCTGCAAAATATCATTACTATTATTCAGTTGCTAGGGTGTGTATCATGTCATTAACAGAGCCAAGGATTTTTTATAAACCATTTGAACATCCATGGGCCTATGAAGCATGGTCCACACAGCAAAAGATACACTGGTTACCTGAAGAAGTCCCAATGACTGATGATGTTAAAGATTGGCATATTAATCTAACTGAAAAAGAAAAAAATCTGTTAACTCAAATATTCAGATTTTTTACTCAAGCAGACATGGAAGTAAACAATTGTTATATGCAGCAATATTCCAGAGTTTTTAAAACACCTGAAGTATGCATGATGCTTGCTGCTTTTTCCAATATGGAAACCATACACATTGCTGCTTATGCCCATCTACTAGATACTATTGGCATGCCAGAAACAGAATATCAAGCATTCATTAAGTACAAAGAAATGAAAGATAAATATGATTACATGCAAAAATTTGGCTGTAACACTAAGCGTGGAATAGCAACAACATTGGCAGTTTTTGGTGCTTTCACAGAAGGACTACAGTTGTTTGCTTCTTTTGCTATGCTGCTTAATTTTCAAAGATTTGGTAAAATGAAAGGCATGGGGCAAATAATAGCATGGTCGGCACGCGATGAAACACTTCATACACTGTCTATCATAAAACTATTTCATATATTTATAAATGAAAATCCAGAATTATGGGATGCAGAGCTACGCAACACACTATATGAGGCATGTAAAACCATTGTAAAACATGAGGATGCTTTTATTGACCTAGCATTTCAGCTTGGTGCAGTAGAAGGCTTAACACCTACAGAAGTTAAACAGTACATACGATTTATTGCAAACAGAAGATTAAAGCAACTTGGCATGAAAGAGCTCTATGCAAATGTACAAAATCCATTACCATGGCTAGATGAAATACTGAATGGCATGGAATATGCCAATTTCTTTGAAAATCGTGTTACTGAATATTCAAGAGCTGCAACTCAAGGTACATGGGAGGAGGCATTCCTGTAATGCACCAAACAATAAACAAAATTGTAAGCAAACTATCTGGCTCATGGATGTTATATGGTGCACAAGGAACTAATAAAACCACTACTATATGGTATATAGCAAATAAAATACTACATTACAGAAAATCTTGTACACCATTTGAGCACACAAACTTACTTTTTATTAATGGTGAAAAAAAAATACAATTAAATGATATTAAACAAATAAAAAATTTTGCATTACAAACCACAACCAATAATAAGGTAAAAATTGTTGCTATAGACAATTCACATAATATGAACACAAACTCTTCAGCAGCATTATTAAAAATCTTAGAAGAACCACCTAAAAATGTTATTATGCTTCTTACTACAATTGCACCATCTTTAATACCAATAACTATTAGGTCAAGATGCATAAAAATTGCCCTAACAAAACCAAAGAATGCTCTTGAAATAATAAAGAATGCCCATCCCGATATTAAAAAAGACATCATGGAAATAGCACTTACTATATCTAATAACTCACCTGGGTTAGCTATAAAACTACTAAACTACAATTTAGCAACAGTGGTAAAGCTTATGCAATCAATATTAAAAAACTCTTCCCTGAGTGATTTGCCAATACTGCTGCAGCACATAACAGATGAGCAAACAAAAGTCATAACAATTGTATTAACATATCTAACAAAGAATTTTGTACTAACAAATAGCAATGATGCCAATAAGTTTTATCAAGCACTACAAACATGGGATTGGCAGAAGCATATAATTTCAAACATTCAGCAACTCAACATGTCCCACCATAATGCCACATTAGGATTGCTCTTACAATCAATAAACATGCAAAAAACACTTTAACAATATAAGAATACTTACACTACTTAGTCATACTATAAATTTTCAACAGCCAACTAACAATCAGCAATCAGCTGTAAACAGATTTAATTAGACAACTTTCTAGGCAGATTCAGTAGTGTCAACCTTTTTTCTAACATTATTATTATATGGCTTATACTTCAAAGTATAACCACGACCCCAAGCAGTCTCAATATAGTTCTCACCACCAGCTGCTTTGCTTAATTTCTTACGCAGCTTACACACAAAAACATCAATAATTTTTAACTCTGGCTCATCAATACCACCATATAAATGGTTTAAAAATACTTCTTTTGTTAATGTTGAACCAGCTCTGAGTGCCAATAACTCTAAAATAGCATACTCTTTGCTTGTTAGATGTAGCACAACACCATTAACCTCAACCATTCTATTATCTAGATTTATCTTCAATTTTCCAATTTCAATAATTGAGTCTGGGTGACCTTTTGAACGCCTTACAACTGCCTGCACTCTTGCAATCAGCTCACTTCTATTAAAAGGTTTTGTCATATAGTCATCAGCACCAAAACCAAGACCTTTTACTTTCCGTTCAACACATGTTATTCCTGACAATATTAAAATTGGCGCCTTAACTTTTGCTGAACGAATACGCAATATAGCATCACAGCCATCCATATCTTCCAGATTCAAATCAAGAATAATAATATCATAATCATGAAACATAGCTACTTCAACACCCTGTTCACCCATTGTACATGTATCACAAGCTATGCCCTCTACACTCAAAGCCAACTCAACAGAGCGCGCAGTGGGAAAATCATCCTCAACTAACAAAGCACGCATTCTACTTCCCCCTTGTTTATAATTAATAATTAAAAATATACTTACAAAAATTAAATTTTTATTAATTAGCAATACTATATATGTACGATAAGATAGTTCCAGATAACAACAAAAAAAATATAACTATTCAGTGTAACACACTTGTGTGTTTTTTTTACTACATCAACTATTTTATTAATAAAATTTAATTTATAAATTAATAATAAATAATA
>NZ_CAWVOK010000020.1:0-5466 GCF_963930935.1 Candidatus Xenohaliotis californiensis | reverse complement strand
TGCTGCTAATGCAGGTCATAATGAGACAGTTCAATCTCTTGTTAAAGCTGGTGCTAATGTTGATATGCAGAGTAAAAAAAGTGGCCAAACAGCACTTATGTATGCTGCTAATGCAGGTCATAATGAGACAGTTCAATCTCTTGTTAAAGCTGGTGCTAATGTTGATATACAAGGTAATGATGGTCAAACAGCACTTACAGCTGCTGTTGTAAGTGGACATAATGAGATAGCTCAATCTCTTATTACTGCTGGTGCTAATGTTGATATACAAAATGATGATGGTCAAACAGCACTTATACTTTCTACTATTAAAGACCATACTGAAACAACTCAATCTCTTATTGATGCTGGTGCTGATGTTAATTTGAAAAACAAAGAAAATTGCTTAGCAGTTATATATGCTGCTAATACAGGCAACAATGAAACAGTTCAATCTCTTGTTAAAGCTGGTGCTGATGTTAACTTACAAGATAAATATGGTCAAACAGCACTTACAGCTGCTGCTACAAATGGACATAATGATGTAGTTCAATCTCTTGTTGATGCTGATGCTAATGTTAATATGCAGAATAATGATGGCCAAACAGCACTTATGTATGCTGCTAGTGCAGGTCATAATGAGACAGTTCAATCTCTTGTTAAAGCTGGTGCTGATGTTAACTTACAAGATAATGATGGCCAGACAGCATTTATATATGCTGTTAATGAAGAATATACTGAAATAACTAAAGTACTTGCTGATGCTGAGTTACAATCTGCAGCTGTCTATGATGACAGCACAACGAACACTCTAATACAACAAAATACTCAAGCAGTTGACACAACTTTATATAATACAGTAAGTAATCCAGCAATGCATTGCGGTACTATACAACAAACTGAACAGTAAAAATTTTGTCTATGAGCAACAATCTGCATATAAGAAAATAGTTATAAATTTATTATGGATAAACAGTTATTTACTTAAAATACTTATATTATTTATGCCTTTATATAAATTAAACTAACATTTGATAAATATGCAGATAATGCTTACTGCAAAAGCTAAAAAAATATTTAACAAAAAATATAGCAATCATATACAATGATGATATCACAAGCTATAATTGCTGGTCTAAAAAGCCATGCTAGAAGTTTTAGAAATAGCTAATGAATAGTATTTCACATATTAAAAATTAATAATAACTGGACAGCATTTACACTTGCTGCCAGGGAAGACCATAATAAAATAACTAAATTTCTTGTTAAATATGGTGCTGATGTTAATGTACAAGATAAATGTGATAGAACACCACTTACAATTGCTATTAGAGAGTCATGATAAAGTAGCTAGATTTCTTACTGAGTGTATTGTTAATATTATGTTGAGGATACAGCAAGATAATCTCACAGACAGAATAATTATGATACTTGTATATCTCTACCTTAATGCAAAACGTTACTGCTCACACTAATCAACAATTCCCTCTATCACACATTAATTCATTACTAATTTTATGTAGTTGGTTTTCTATTTTTTTGTTTTATACTGACATATATATCTCAATTAATTGTGTTCTATGTGGAGTCGTAATTTTCTAGTTACTGAACTGCTGATCATTGTATGCTTCATTGTTGTAATTTTTTTAGGTATAATATATGCACCATATTTGAAGAACTCTAGTATTGCACGCAATGTTGCATCTAGCATTGTGTCACTAGAGCACAATGTTTACGTGTTTTATACTACCTACAGAGCCCTTCCTGGTGATATTAGCAATCCTGTAAAATATTGGGATATTGAAGATTTTGTCAAAGAATGTGAGTATTATACATGGGATAAAAATACAAATAAACCTAGAGAGATAAGAATATTCAAAGGATTTAGTGGTGATGGTAATGGCATTATCACTACTAGTACTACTAGCAGAATAACTACAGATAGTTTTGTTGAAGCCACTGGTGCTGGATGTCATTTACGTTTGGCCAAACTTATCTCATACAAACCAAGGGTACTGAGAGAACTTAGAAAAGGATCTAATGGATTATGGTATAGTCCAATAAAGAATTATTCTGATTTTGGCCTTATTGTATCTGAAGTTCCTTTAAAAATAATAAACAATGTTAATAATTCTAGTGAAAATCTAAATCAGATACAAATATTGTCTGAGATTGGCAATGCAAAGTTAAGTGCATATCAGGCAATGCTACTTGACAAAAAAATTGATGATGGATTGCCTGCAAGTGGTAGAATGCGTTGCAACTCATTGAGTAACTCAATTGTTTGTTGTAATTCACATGTACAAGGGGTATGTAACCCAAAATCATCTTATTTAAGAAGCAAAACTTCATATGCTACAATAATAACATATGATAGTAAGATTATAGAGAAACTTAAATAAAATTACAACCTAAATGCTTATTTATAATAAAATACATAAACTATTATATGATAAAAATTTTTGTTAGACATTTTGTTATTCTATGTTATTTTTATTAATTCTTTAGCTCTATTAATGATAGTGGTTGGTATACCTGCTATACTTGCTATCTCAATTCCCATGGACTTATTGCCATAACCTTGCTTAAGTTTGTAATGAAATTTTATACCATTTTCATTGAAGCAAGTAGTTTCTATGGTATAATAAGTTAAATTTTTTATATGCTTAGCTATCTTAGGCAATTCATGAAAATGAGTAGCAAACATAAAGCGACATTTAATAACAATACATAAATATTCAATAATAGCCATTGCTATTGCCAAGCCATCATGGTGACAAGTACCACGTCCAATTTCATCCAATATAACCAATGACTTCCCTGTAGCATTGTTTACAATATTAGCAGTTTCAGTCATTTCTACCATAAAAGTTGACATACCATGGACAATTTTATCACTAGAGCCAATTCTGCTAAAAATTTTGTCTACTAAACCTATTTGAGCACTATCTGCTGGCACATAAGAACCAATTTGAGCCATTATTACTATTAATGCTACTTGACGTAAGATAGTACTTTTACCTGACATATTTGGAGATGTTACTAACCATGATCCCATATTCATCTCAATATCATTTGGTATAAAACATTTTATTTTAGATTCAAGCACAGGATGTCTAGCTTGTTTAATACTTAAAATATTATTATTAAGTATTTCTGGTCTTATGTAGTTCATATCTTTGGCTATTTTAGCAAATGTTGTAATAACATCTAATGTAGACAGTGCTACTGCCAAATCATAAAGATTGCTAATTTCATCTTTTATCATTGCAGCAAGATCTTGTACTATTTCTTTTTCTATACACTCTGCTGCATCATAAGCTACTCTTAAATGTCTCTCTAAGAGACAAAGCTCCTCTGTACTAAAACGCAATGTGTTAGATAATGTTTGTATATGAGTAAATTTAGAATTGCTAAGCAATCTATCTGCTTCATTTGCTACTACCTCAATATAATATCCATACTTAACATGATTTTTTATACTTAATTTTTTAACACCAGATATTTTCCTGTAATTCCTCTCAAGTATTTTAATTTGTGTTGCAAGTTCTCTAATTATTTCTTTTTTAGCATGTAGTATTGGTGCATTTACTGTTTTGATATAATCACCACTCTCTTGATAATCTTTATTAAGATTGTCATTAAGCTTATGGCTTATTTGTACACCAAACCCATGAGGATCACGCAATGTAGTAAATATGCTAGCCAAAGATGATGCATTTGTAAATTTTGCACAATTAGGAATTGAGCAATGCTTTGTAATTAGTCCAGCAATTAACAAAGTGGCATTCATAGTATGCATAATGAAAATTAAATCTTTAGGTGTTATATAGTTAGCATTTATCTTAGACAACAATCTTTCAAGATCAGAACATGTTTTTAATAAGTCACGTATCTTTGTAGTTAACTCCATATCGTTATAAAAGATGTCCACAGCATTCAGTCTTTCATTAATTGATTTAAAATTTGCATATGGTGTTGCTAACCATTTATGCAGCATTCGTGCACCAGCAGTAGTGCTAGTTTTGTTAAGCAATGCAAATAAAGTGTTATGTTTTTCCCCTAATTGTTCCCTAAATATCTCCAAACCATAAATAGCATTACTATCAATAAACATATGATCGGCATTATCAACTCTTATAGGTGATTTTAGCACCATTGGAACACCAATATTTTTCATATATAGAATAATTGTTGCACAAGCATCTTTCTCCATTGTTGTCATTTCATAAAAATACTTATTGTATTCCTCATATAAACACTCATCACTCTCTATAGAGATCATTACCTTAGTGAATAAACATGTATGTTTACATTTTATATTATGTACAATTGAATGCTCTTTATTTTCAATTAGTATTTCTGATGGATTTATTATGCTAATAATTTCCATTGGTTTTTTAGTTGAGGTATAACATAGTTCACCAGTAGATACATCTGCCCAAGAAAGTGCATATGCCATATCTTTCATAATAGGCTTAATACACATTAAATAGTTAGCAACACTACTCTCAATTAATTCTTCCTCAAATACTGTACCTGGAGTTATAACCCTAACAACTTCTCTTTGTGATAATCTACTTTTGCCTATTATGGTGTCATCTATTTGTTCACATATTGCTATTTTATAATTATTATTTAGCAGTATAGCTACAAAACGCATTAGAGCAACACTAGGAAAGCCACACATTGGCACAACACCTTTTTTTGTTAAAGTAATGTTAAGTAATTCACTTATCTTTACAGCAATATCACCAAATACTTCATAAAACTCTCCAATACGACACAACAGAATGCAATCAGAATAATTGCTAGCTATTTTTGTATATTGCTCTAGTATGCTGCCTTTTTTCAAATAGTCCTCTTTTATCAAATTATTATATTGTCAGTTATTACAAGTGAATTCTAGTTTAGTGATTAAATAATTATCTGTGCTTCCTGTGCAAAATATAAGATAAAATATTTAGTAGCAAAACAAATATTTTTGATGATACCTCAAATCTTTACTGTAAAATTCTGTATTTCTAGTATTTATTGCCAGTTATTCACTATTTATTGCACACAACCTGATGACTAATTTATTATCAACATGAAAATAGTTAACTAACTAGCTCTTATTATGCAATATATGTTATGCAACACAGATACACAGCTGCACATAAAAATGCCCTTTCACTTCTCACATCAACAACTTGAATGCTAATTTTTACATTTTGAATGATCTCAACAATTTCCAAAGATTTATTTTTAGCATAATCAAATGCTGCTATGTCATTAATTAGTACCTATGACATCAATATCAGCTACCAGCATTAATAAATACTTCAACTATTTTTTCATCATAACCTTTCCTAGCAGCATATATAACTGGTATCATGCCATGATTATTTTTTAACATCAGCTTCATGCTCAACAAGGAGTTTAACTAGGTCAATACGACCTCTTCCAATAGCATATATAAGTGGTGTTATGCCATGATTATTTTTC
>NZ_CAWVOK010000019.1:0-5636 GCF_963930935.1 Candidatus Xenohaliotis californiensis | reverse complement strand
CATCAATATTTGAAAAATATTTTTATTGAAGCTTCTGTAGCAATTTGATCATTAGTTTTAGCTGTGCAGTCAAATTTAAAAAATCCAGATTTATTAGAGACTATATCAACTTCTATTCTCAAAATATCACCTGGAATTACTGGTTTGCGAAATTTAGCTTTATCTATAGATGAAAAATAACATATAGAATTATTTGTAGCTTGCATGTTTTTAAGTATCATTGTTCCAGCACCAGCTGCTTGCGCCATTGCTTCAATTATCAAAACTCCAGGCATAATTGGATTTTTAGGAAAATGTCCCATGAAAAATGGTTCATTTATTGAAACATTTTTTATTGCAATTATTTTTTGAGTTGTTGCTGATATTATTTTGTCAATCAACAACATGGGATATCTATGTTGTAGCAACCCCATGATTTTACTTATATCATACAAAGTGTTATTTTGCATAATTTATTTATCTTCAATTTTAAGCTCTGATTTTGCCATTGTAGCATTTAGCTGATTAAGCACATCTTCTGTTATTTCTGAATCTGAATAAAGAGTAATACCTTTTGGTATTACAAAGCTTACATTTTCTTTTTTAGCAATGTTGGAGACTATGCTCATAATTTGTTCTTGTACTTTAGAGAAAGAAGTATACCTAGCTTTATTAATTTGATTTTCTTGATATTGAAAATCATTTTGAGATTTCATAAAATGTTGATTTATATCATCTAATTTTTTTTCATAGGCATCTGTTGATAAAGTTGACTTTATTTTTAACAAATCTTCCTTATCTTTGTTATATTTTTCTTCAATAGTAACATACTGCTTACGCATATCTGTTTCTAATTTTTCCACTTGTTCATTAATATCTTTTATAACTTGAGCCTTTTCCATTATAAGCTGTAAATCCACAGTTGATATATTAACTTTTGGTGCAGCACTGGTTGCAAATGTTACCATGCAGATCAAAACAAATATAATTTTTTTAAAAATTCCAACCAATTGTAAACCTCATTCTTTTTGTTTTATCAAAATCTTTTTTTATTATTGGAACACCATAGTCAATACGCATAGGACCAAGTGGTGAGACCCAAGAAAGTCCAATACCTGAAGATAATCGGATAATTCTACTATCCATAATATTAATATTAGAACTGTTGTCAATACCAAATAATGTAGCAGTGTCAATAAATATAGCCCATTTTAAATCTAGCTGTGGTAAGAAATTAATACTTCTTTCTAGTTGGGTTTTTGCCACAGCATAAATCTTTCCACCCAATGCTTCATCAGTTTTTTTATCGCGAGGGCCAATACCATTTACATCAAATCCTCTGATATCATTCATTCCAATAAAAAAACGGTTGTTTATCTTAACATCTTGATCAGAATAACCAGATATTACACCCATTCTAGCCAGTGATCTTAGTATAATTCCAGATAATATAGTTTTATTATGTGCTAACTTAAATTCTGTTTTGAAAAATTTTGTTTTAGATAGTGGCAATGCAATGCTTTTTAAAACTGATGCCATAAATCCATCAGTTGGATATAGTGGATTGTTGAAGTTATTATATGAAGCACTATGTTCTAATATAGTTGCATCTGTCTTACCTTCTTGTTCTTTAATGAACTGTGAGGCATTTGGACTAACATTATAAACTTTGCTCATTGAGTGAGATATTTTTACCATACTACTCATATTGTCGGTAATTTCTTTTCCAAGATAAAAAGCTATACCACATTTATTTTGTTTAAACGCACCATCATCTTCTGATTTGTGGTTAATGCTAAAAATGTCAAAACCAGCTGACCAACCATGCTCATTTAAATATGGCTCAAGAAAACCAAACGTAAAATCATTTTGGTAATTATTACGATTTAGTGATATATTTATTTTTTGCCCCATGCCTCTAAAGTTTTTTTCATCTAGAGATATAACACCAACTATACCTTGACTGCTGTCATATCCAGCTCCAAAATTAATAGAAGTAGTTTGCGCTTCTTCAACAGCTAGATTCAGATCAATAACATCATCTATGCCAGAATCTGATTGATATATATCAACCATTTTAAATAAACCACTTTTCATAACTCTATTTTTAGATCTGGCAATAGCAAGAGCATTACACTCTTCTGTTTCATCAACTTTTAGCTGCCTTCTGATTACCCTATCTTTAGTATCAGTGTTGCCCATTATATGTATTTTGTTTAGCTTAATTTTAGGAACTTCAACAACATTAAAAAAAACATCTACTGTTGTTGTTTCAATATGTTTTTTTTGCTTTAGCTCAACAGCTAAAGATGAATTGCCTTCTTTGAGAATTTTAGAATTCATCTTGCTTAATATTGCATCAACAAATCTTTTATTAAATGGATCACCTTGTTTTATGTTTATTAGTTTATTCAAACCATATATATCATGATGAATATCATCATTTAATGTTATTTTACCAAAAGAATATCTCTCACCTTCATAAACATCAAATATTAAATCAACAACAAAATTATTGTCAACAACTTCTGCTATAACACTTATAGTTGTAAAATCAAAGTAGCCCTGAGAATTGTAAAATATTCTCAATAATTCTTGGTCATAGAGTAAAAGATCTTCATTGTATATATTGATCCCACCAGCTGCAAAGTGATACCATCTATTTTCGTGTGTTTTTATTGCTGATTTTAAAATATTGTTAGTAAAACTATTATTGCCCATAAAACTTATATTTCTTATAGTTGCCTTTCTGCCTTCATCAATATTGATTAACAGGATTACAATACCATCACCAGCATTTTTAATGTTGTAGTCCACCCTGCTTCCCAATGAGCCACTTTTGATATAAATATCATTAATTTTTCTTATATCTTGCTTTAATTTATTTTCAGATAAAATAGAAAGTGGTTTGAATCTTATTTCTTTGCGGATAGTTTTAGTATCTATTCTCTTATTTCCTTTTATTATTATCTCTTTTATTTTTGGGTTTTCTATAACTTTGATTATTATTTGATCACCTTGTCCTACAATAGAGATTTTACTAAAAAGGTCTGTAGCATAAAGAATTTTTGTGGCTTGATCAATATCTTTTTCACTAATCTCTGTGTTTTTTTTTAAACCACTTTTTGATATTACTATATTTTTATCAACTCTTTTAACACCATCTACATCTATTTTTTTAATTAAAATTGCCTGAGATTGCATTGATAGTGAGCATATGCATACAATATATGCAAATAATTGTGCTATTTTCATCATAGAAAAATTTTATATATAAAATGTTTTATGTCATTAAAAGTTATAAGTAAAAATATAGTTGCTATGAAGCACATGCCTGCTCTAAAGCTAATTGTTTGATAATGAGGTGGTATAGCCTTAGCAAAAATTAATTCCCATGTATAGTATATAAAGTGCCCACCATCTAATACAGGAATTGGCAACATATTAATCAATCCAAGATTTGCAGATATCACTGCAGTAAGCCATATTAAAGGAATAATACCAATTTTTGCAGTCTCACCTATAGTATTGGCTATATGCAATGGCCCACCAAGTTCTTTATAACTCCTTTGACCAGTAATTATTTGTTTCAATGCTTTTATTGTGCCAATGGTTAACTCATGTACTTCTTTTATTGCAAGAATTGCTGCATTAATCATGCTAACTTTAGTTGTTGTTTTAAAATTTGATCCTACTCCAAGTCTGCCAAGAGAAACTTTTTTTCCACTAGTATCGTGCATCATAATAGTAGTTGGCGTTGCTTTAGTTTCTGCAACCTCACCATTTCGTTCATATTTAACCTTTCACCAACATTAAATATAATATAATTTCTAATATCATTCATATTTTTCATATTTTTCTTATTAAGAGCTATTATCTTATCTCCCTTAATAAGGCCAGCTTTTTCTGCTGGACTGCCCTGTTCTATAAAAGATATAATATTACTTGTAGTTGTATAACCATGAAAATAAAACAATCCTGTTATAAGCACAATGGCTAAGACAAAGTTCATGACTGGTCCAGCTAAAACTATTAATAGTTTTATCCATGGTTTTTTATAAAAAAAAGCTATTTTTTTTTCATCATCTGTAATGATGCTAAGTTTTTTAGCATCAGGCGCACTTGCAGGCGATTGATCGCCAAACATTTTAACATAACCACCAAAAGGTAATATTGAAAATTTCCACATAGTGCCACTTTTGTCTTTAATGGATGCTATGCTTTTACCAAAACCTATTGAAAATTCTTCAATTTTTACTCCACATAATTTGGCTATTAAATAATGGCCAAACTCATGAATAAACACCAGAATTGATAGTACTATTAAAAATGGTATTGTATAAAAAAAGGTATTACTAAAATTTATTGTTGACAATATCAACACCAACCTCATAAAACCTAATTATTAGCAAATCCTAGCATAACAAAAATTACAATTCTTAACAAGAAGAAACTAAAAAATAGATTTACACAGCATTTTTAAGCACACATGCTAACATATCATATGCATGCTCAATAACATTGCATTCAACAATAGCATTAGGCATAAAATATATATTGTTTTCAAGTGGCCTAATTAATATACCAAGCTTGGTTAATTCACTTTTTATATTATGCATTTTTTTATCATATGACTCATCCAGAGTTATGGCCATAATTGATCCTATAATTCTTGGTTTTAACACACCTTTGATTGATAAAAGTTTGTTAATATTTTTGTGATGAGTTTTTTCTATGTTTTTTATTTTTTCAAGCACATTGTCATGCTTTAGTAAATACAGTGATGCTAATGATGCTGCACAACATATTGGATTTGCTGAATATGTATGGCCATGTGCCAAAGCAGTTTTAAATGACATTCCATTAAAAACATTATGAACATTTTTTGTAACAGCTGTAGCAGAAATTGGCAATACACCACCACTCAATGATTTACCTAGGCAGATTATATCTGGCTCAGTTTTAACAATATCACTAGAAAAAAATTCACCCAGCCTGCCAAAACCTGTCATGATTTCATCATATATAACTAGTATATTGTTTTCTTGAAATAATTTAGTTATTTTTTTTATGAATATTGGATTAACAACTCTCATACCACTAGAACCTTGAATTATTGGCTCAATTATTACTGCTGCTATATTGTCTTTTTTTATAAATTCCTTAATGCTATTTATAGCTTTCATCTCTTTATCAATAGCTAATTTATCATCAATCCATGTTTCTGGATATGGCATAAAATCTACTTGAAAGAGATTTTCAGTAAAATGATCAAAAAATCCAGTGCTTTTCCCTAATGCCATAGAGCCAAATGTTTCTCCATGAAATCCTCCTTGGAAAGCAATTATTTTATTTTTATTTTTAACATTTTTATTTAACCAATATTGTAGTGCTATTTTTACAGCTACTTCTACAGCACTTGAGCCACTTTCAGAAAAAAAAATTTTATCAATTGTGCTAGGTAGAATATCAAGCATTTCTTTGGTTAGTTGTATTGCAGGCTCATGTGTAAGGTCGGCAAATCTAACATGTGCACATTTATAAGCTTGTTTAGCAATAGCATCTGCTATTTTTGGTTGTGAGTAGCCAATAATATTGGCCCACCAATTTGATGTCATGTCCAGGTATTTTTTATTATTGTGATCAAATAGATATAG
>NZ_CAWVOK010000018.1:0-60962 GCF_963930935.1 Candidatus Xenohaliotis californiensis | reverse complement strand
TAGAACTTAAGTTTAGCATATTTTTAATATGCTCCGATCAGTGATAATGACAATCCATGGTGGAAAGAGTTCTTTAACAGGAGTTTTTTACTATTTGGATGTTATTTATTAAAAAAAGTTATTTGGATCCATATCAACAGATAAATCACATTGCTTTTTTTTTGATAAACTTTCCATTTTTCTTCCCATCTTTTCTGCCACTTGTTTAAGTGATATATGTTTATCTGCATACATTTTAATTTGATATCTATATTTTTCTTTAATCTTGTAATAAGGAGATTCTTGAGGTTCATGGATGCAATCTGGTTCTTTGACTAAATTTTTCACGTAATTAAATAGATTATTGCTAAGATTTGCTGCATCTTGCTCATTTTTGCAGGTTATTGTGAATTTTGCACATTTGGTAAATGGTGGCTTCCTATATTTTCTTCTAATATTAATTTCAGTTTTATAGAATTCATCATAATTCATTGTTAGTATAGCTTTTATTAAATCACTTTCTGGATTAAATGTTTGGATAATTGCCTTGCCTTGCTCACAACCCCTGCCTGATCTGCCAATTGCCTGATGTAATAACTGACAAATTTTTTCATTAGCCCTAAAATCCCCTTTGGATGCCTGAACCTCTCCATCTACTACAATAACCAGTTGTAGATTAGGAAAATTGTGACCTTTTGCTATAATTTGTGTACCAATAAGTATTTTTGTGTTATTTTTTGTTGCTTTCCATATCCAATGTAGTTTATCCTGCTTTGTTTTAATATTGTCACTTGTTATTAACATAATATTTTCTTCTGGGAAGATAGCTTTCATTTCTTCTGCAAGTGACTGCACTCTTGATCCAAAAGATATAAGCCTACCTTTTTGTTGGCACTGTATGCATTCTAATTTTGTTATATCGCTGTAAGTCTTGATTGTTGTATTGCATTGGTGGCAAATCAGATTATATGATTCTTTAGTGTCATTTTTATGTATTGTGGCATTTATTGAACAATTTGGACATTGCATGATACATGAACATGAAGAGCACTTTAGTACTGTTCTCCAGCCTCTTTTATTTAGCAGCAATAAGACTTGTTTTCTTTGAGCAAGCATGTCTTTGATTGCTGTAATTACCTCTGGCATTAACATTGATTTATTTTGTTCAATTTTAACAGCTGATACATATGGTAAGCCAGAGTAAGGGCGACTGGTGATTTTAATTATTGCATATTTACCAGCTTCAACATTGTAAAGACTTTCTACTGATGGTGTAGCACTGCAAAGAACTATGGCAAAGTTTTCTATATATCCCCTTAAGACAGCCATATTGCGTGCATTATATAACATTCCAGAGTTTTGTTTATATGATGGGTCGTGCTCCTCATCAACAATAATGGCATGTAAATTATTGTAAGGCAGTAAAAGAGCTGATCTTGTGCCAACTATTATTTTTATATCTCCACTAATTATTTGACTAAATGTTTCACCTTTGGAAGATGATTTTGAACTCCAAATTGCTATCTCTAAGTCCATTGCAATTTTTAACTGCTTAATTGCTTGTGATATCAGGGTGATCTCTGGGACTAAAATTAATATCTGAGCTAATGGGTTTTTTTGTAAAAATTTTTTTATACAATATAGATATATTTCTGTTTTACCAGAACCAACTACACCATAAAGCAATGTAGTAGAGTAGCACTTATTGGATATAGCAGAGTACAGTTTATTTGCTGCATTAAGTTGTACATCAGATAAATTTGTGTTTGTGCTGTTTGTATGTTTTATAGTTTTATCTGCTAAGGTTAGAATTTTTGGCTCTTGTGGTAGCATTGCAGAGAGAGCTTTGTGTATTTCTATATGATTATGGTATGCAAATTTACATAAAAATTTTAGATTGTTTAAATTGATTTCATAAGGAAATGTTTGTTCTACAGGAAACACTACATAGTTTTTTTTGCTACTATCCTCACTTATAATTACCCCTAAAATTTGTTTTTCTCTGATTTTGATTTTTACTATTGTGCCAATTGCCATCTCTTTTTCTGTTGAATATGTTAGTTCATTTTTTTGATATTCTTTGATTGGCAGCCTCATTGCTAATAAAGCTTTGTAGTAAGGTGATATGTTTTCTATTGAATGTGTTAATTCATTTTTCTGATATTTTTTAGTTGATAGTTTTAATGCTACTAAAACTCTGTAGTAGAATGGCATGTATTGCATTTAAATTATACATACTAGCATTATATGCTTTCCTCATGTGCCTACAAGATATTTACATTTGTAAATTTGTTTTTACTTGTTATGTGGCTACAATATGTTTGTTTGAGTTATTTGTTCAATGGATTTTTACATGCATTTCTGTAATGTTTTTAGATGTTAGTGCTATTTGTTATCAGTGCAGAGTTATTGTTTCAGTATTTACATTAGTGCATGTCACAAGTATCTGTGCACTGTTTTGCCAAAGTTGTTGTCAGTTATAATTAGGTAATGCATTTCTATAGGATGGTAATTTTCTTCTTTGAATTGCGCTAATGTGTTAATGTGCAGCTACTAGGTAATACTGTTCACTGTCCTCATTAATGTTAAACTTACTTTCAGATTCTTTTAAAATGAACGCTTGCAGGCTTGAAGTTTGGGTCATTAATTTCTCCATCATAGTATGACTGTGTTAATGTTTTCATACCATATCAATGCATTGTTGAATAGAAAGTAGTTCTATTTATTTGTAGTTTATCTGCTATCTGTTTAATCTGTAACCATCTGTTTATATAGAGTTTGTAATACTTTCATACTACTGGCTCATCAAGAATTCTATTTCTATCAATGTTTGCTCTTTGCTCTGGCGTGAGATTGTCAATGCGTTCTTGGGCTCGTTTTCGTGCAAAGTCACGCTCAATCTCAGCAATCAGAGCAAAAAATTTTATCATTGCGCTTCCCATTGCAGTGGTAGTATCTATTCCAAAGTCCAGTGCTTTGAAGTGAGCCTTCTTGTCGGTAATCGTATTGATTATTATCAGAGTATCTATTGTCTTCTAGCCAATCCTATCTAAAGTGAGTGACCACTACATCATTCTCTCTAGCGGTGTCTAAAAGCTGATCTAGCCCGGGTTTTTTGTATTTGGCTCCTGAGATTCTATCGCGAAAGATTCTCACGCAGCCTTCTTTGGTGAGCATGCGAATTTGAGTAGTTAAATCTTGGTTTTGTTTCGAAACAGGTGCATAGCCAAGTAGCCTACCTTGGCATGCTGTTGATACATTTGGACTCTTGATCATATTTTTTTTGATATTGCTATTATCCTATTTTATATCCAAATATAATGTCAAGTATTTTACAAAAAAATTTAATTTTTTACTAAAATTTTTTGTAGATAGGGGAAATTGTTTGGAAATAGTTTGCAAACAAGAAATTTTTTTGTAAGAGCAAAAACTATATAAAAACACACGCATGTTTTATATATGCATGGACGCATACGTAAAATGATCAATCAATTTACGCATAAACTTAACTTACGTCTTGGTTTGTGGTATAGCGTAGAATACAAATAATTTTTTGAAAAGATTTACAGTTTTTTATGTTTGCATAGTTTGTTGATACAGATTGCTTTCATTAAATGACTATTGTTTAATATTTAATTATTTTCATAGAGTTCTCTTATTTGCTGATCTGTTAAATTACTTGGTGCCAATGTTATTGGTATAGTGAGCTGATCTTCAGTTTTGTTAAATATATTTGTTAATGTTTGTTTAGACTCACTGTCGCCTATTCCTAGAACTACCATCATAATTTTATCATCATTTGAAATTGACTGTAGAATAGCTTCTGCCATGGTTCCTTGTAACACTTTACATATAATTTTTACTTCAGGCCATTGTTTAGTAATAGTGATTGATTTTTCCATTACACCCTGTGCCTTTTCTTCCATTTCTTTTTTCAGTGCATTGCCAATATAGGGGAATTTTTGCGCATCACTAAAGTTTGCAGTGCCAATCATTTCAACTATGGCATCAACTTTTGATGCATGGGTGCATGATAGTTTAATTGCTGTGGCTGATTGCCCTGAATCATCAACACAAACTAATATTTTTTTTATATGATCATTTTTCATATTTTTACCCAAGATGATATTGCATTTAATAGTCTTTAAATAGTGTGCTGCCAATCCACCCTATTAATACTCCCATAGTTACAGCTAAAATTCCATAAAATATTGACCATTCACGTGAGAATTTGAATATAAGCGCACCAATTCCTTTGTCCTCAATATGTATTGGTAGTATTTTTATTTCTCGTAATATATTGTTCTTAAATAAGAAAATTTGTGAGCTGTATGTTCCAAGTGGTATATTATGTGGGAATGATAAATTTTCCTTAAATAATTTATTATCCAGTATTTCTACGCTTTGTTTTCTATCTATATATAATCCACTTTTAACTCTTAATGTTAAAAAAGCATTAATAAAATCTTTATCACTGGTTAATGTTTGGTTTTTTTTAGAGAGATGTTTTATGTTGACTGTAATATTTTCAATTCCTATTCCCAAATTTTTTAATGTTATTTGATTAAATTCTGACAGTGGTTTTGTGCTTGCTATGTAATAAAATGACTCTATGTCTTTAATATTTCTTTTTTCTTTAACTATCCAGATGCCAGCAGTATGTTCTTTTTTTAAGATGTTAATATTTTTTTTCACACCTTTTACTAATATTATTATATCTTCATCAGGTTTTTTAGTGCCAAATATTAATAGATCAATACCATTAAAATCTGAGCCTATATTTACAAAGTCATTTGATATATCAACAGCCAAATCGCCTGCAACAATCCAAGGTGTAATTATGATGGTAAGTATTAATATGAATGTTGATATGTGCATTATTGTGTTGGTTTATAATTCAATCATGCTATATAGATTAGTTGGTTTCACTGTTAATTTTAGTATTAATTTTAGCACAAAGCCAAGCATTATTAATGATAATAATGAGCGTAACACTTCTGGCGGTATTTTTGCATTTATTTTGTAACCAATCTTAGAGCCAAAAAGTGAACTAAGCATTAATGGTAGCAGTAGTAATATATCTACATTATTTAAATAGATTGCCTGTGTTATGGTGAGCAGAGAGCAAACAATCATGGTATTATAGTATGTTGTGCCAATAACCAGTGTTGTTGGTATTCTTAATACATAAGTTAGCGTGGGTAGCATGAGAAATGCTAAGCTAATTCCAGCTAGTGATAAAAGAAATCCTGAGATGAAACCTATAATAACTAAAGCCATTGCACTAATTTCTATTTTGCCTTTAATGAGATATACTTTAAATGGTAGTTTTTCTATGAATTCAAATATTTTATTTTTTTTAGCGGTATTTTTAGTATTTTTTTTGTTGGCAATTGATTTTATACTTTCTATACACATACTAGTTCCAATTGATCCCAATACTAATATATAACAAATTGATATTACTATATCAGTCCAGCCAATTTTCGTGAGAAAGGTAAATACTTTAGTGCCAGTTAGCATACCAGTAATTGTGCCAATTAACATCAAGCTGCCAAGTTGAAAATCTACGCTATTTTTTTTGTGATATGTCATCATACTGCTAAATGATGGTGTAATGCTTTGTCCATTTGATGATGATACTGCATATTTTGCTGGAATTCCCATGAATATTAGAGTAGGAATTACAAAGAAACCAGAACCAACACCAAATGCACCAGAAAACACACCACTTAGCAAGCCAACAAATATTATCTTGCTTAGGCTAATAGATGCTTTAATTATTGGTAGATATATTTGCAGCATAGTGCATTAGCTAAATTTGCTGATTATAACAATATAACACATATTATTTTTTTGACAATATGCTTAGCATGTCTAAATAGAGCTAGTGTTTAGGTTTGTTTTTGCTACTTGTTTGCAAAATATTGTTAATGATTGTATAAATAAATTTTGTTATACCACTATTTTTAATTTATGTTAACTTAGGTAGACTTTATGGTGCGTTATTTTTGTTTTTTGATATTATTTTTACCACTGTTTTATTCTATTGAATTGCAGGGGCAGGATGCTAATGCTGATGATATGTTGTTAAACTATTTAGATGACGAAGCATCTAGCATGAAAGATGAAAATCAAGATTCTCTGACAGAGTTGACTCATAGTGTCAAAGATGGTAATGCACTTGGTAATGCACTAGATAAAAAAATAGACACAAAATCTTTAGACAATTCTGCTCCAGCTAAATCCCAAGCTATATTAGATAAGAAAGAAACTATTGTGCCATTAGACTATATAGGAGCTGTTAATGCACCTTTGACTTGGAAAGGACGAAAAAATGATGTTAAAAGTTCTGAAAAAGTAAAGGTGCCAGATAAGACAGTGGAAGCATCTGATAGCTTGAAGAATAATGCTTCTGCTAGTGCTATTAGCATAAAAGATATAGAAAAACTTAATCCTATTCCTAATGCAACATCAAAAATACAGGGTAGTAAAATATCATCTGCTAAAAACATAGAGCATAATACTAAGTCTAATTCCAACACTGATCATGATATGCAATCTAGCTCCTCAGTTAACATAAACCAGCAAATATCAAAAGTACCTGTAGTTAACAAGACTAAGAATTCATTGACAGATATGAATGGATTTAGTGCCAAGGTTGCCACAGACAATAGAATTGTTGTAGATCATAGTAAGGAATTGATTGAAGCTGATGCTGAGAAAGGTTTTTTCGATTGGTCTGGAAAGCTTAGAAAGCCAAAGAAAAAATTGCATGTACCCAAGCCAATTATGAGCAATTTATCGCCACTTGTATATAAGAAAAAATACAACAATGAAAATGCTCACCTAGGTAGGGCTATTTATTCTGATGATTTAAAGTTAATGATTTTTGCTGCTATAGCTGATCATAACAACCTTGCCATGTCTTATTTAATTGATATTATTGGCGGCACGGAAGTTTATATGGGCAATACAGGTGATACACCATTAATATTTGCTGTTAAAACTGACAATACTGAAGCAGTACGTACTTTATTAGCTAAAGGTGCACATTTGACAGTGAAAAATAAAGCAGGTTTTGATGCACTTTCTATTGCCAAGAAAATGGGAAAAATAGGCTTAGCTCATGAGATAGAAAATTTGTTGATTGGAGGTTAAGTGGAAAGATTGCAAAATATTGAATATCCATCTGCAATTTTGTTTGATTGGGACAATACATTGCTTGATTCATGGTCAACAATACATAGTTGTTTATTGGATACTCTTAAAGAGTTTGGTAAAAAATCATTTAACATGCAAGAAACAAAAAAGTTTGTATCGTCTGCAAAAAAAGATTATATACATGATATATTTGGTGATAATGCCAATGATGCACTAAAATTTTATAGGAAATGTTTTGTAAAACATGCTGATGATTTAGTGCTCTTGCCAGGTGTAAATGAGATGCTTGATTTTTTACAAATGCAAGATATTACTATGTCTATAGCAAGCAATAAGCATGGCATATTGCTTAGAAATGAGATTGATAAATTGGGATTAGAGAATTATTTCAATAAGATTGTTGGTGCAGGTGATGTCTTAAATGATAAACCTGCAAGAGATCCAGTTGATATGGCAATGCCAACTTCATTGTATGCAAGAGAAAAAGTTTGGTTTGTGGGAGATAGTGTGATTGACATGGAGTGTGCATATGTATCTGGCTGTGTACCAGTATTATATAATTTAGAAGATGGTGAGTATGATTCAACCTATAAACCAGTGGCTATTGTGCATGATCATATGGATTTAATTAAATTATTGCAATCATTTGATAAATAACTATGTATACCCCAACACTAATTAATATCAATATTGATACAATTAATGTGCAAAATAACTTTAATGCCTCTGGTGCATTAATATTTTCTATATGCATAATGTTTGTTGTTTTTACTCTTAGGAATATATTTTATAATCCTGAGAATGAAGATGTGTTATGGGGTTTTTGTCAGAAGTGTGCTAGCAAAGTTGGCTTTTTTGCATCAAGATGCAGAAAATGTGGAAGAAATTCTTTTAATATAGGAATTATATTTTTAATGCTGTTAGCACCATTGACCATAATCCCTATACAATATAATTATGGCATGGGTTATAATAGTATTTTGTTGTTCATTTTATTATCTTGTATTGTGGCAATCATAATAACTGATTGTTCACACTATATTATACCAGATATGGTGCATGTTATTATTGCAATTGTTGGATTGTTGTTTGTTTATTTTAATCATGGCTCACTTTATAAATCAATTTTATCCTCTATGTTTTGTTTTGGCTTGGGCTTACTATTATTTTTTTACTATTATTTTTTTAGAAAAATTGAAGGCTTAGGTTTTGGTGATGTAAAGCTGATGGGTGTTTTAGGAATTTTTTTGAATATGCCAGGTATTCCAGTGCTGTTTTTTATGGCAGGTGTCTTGGGTCTTGTTAGTGCTGTTTTATGGAGATTTTTTGGATATGGTAAATTTTTCCCTTTTGGTCCATCTTTGATTGTATCATTGTTTTTATGTCTACTTTTTCCTGTGCATTTTAACAATATTATGCAGTTAATTTTATATGGCTAGCACTATCAATTAATTGTTTTTTGATATTTTTTCTGTAATTAGTTTAATACTCTATATTTTATAGTAAATATTAACATGAGAAGTTTATTAACAGTATTTGTTTTACTTTGCACATTGACAGGTTGTATGCACCCTGGCACATTAGAAAATAATAAAAAACTGCCTTCTAACAACCATAAAAATGAAGAAACTTCTTTGGATTTAATAACAAACATGGATAGTGACATGTCTATTTTAGGCAGTCAAATGTTTATAAAACCAGTATTGGAAATATTTGATGAGCCTTTTGAAGGTGCAGATAAGTTAATATCTGTTGCTGTTGATTCTGATGTTCATGTGCGCGATTTGATTAGAGAAATTAGTGATTTAGCAAAAATTGACATTAATATTGATCCTAGTATTGATGGTAGGATGATAATGAAAGTTCATGATCGTAAGGTCTCAGATATTTTTAAACAAATAGCAGATAAGGTTCATATTAGATATTATGTTGAGGATGGTATAGTTTATTTTGTGCGCGATGATCCATTTATTAAACATTATAGGCTAGACTTGCTTAATATTGTGCGTAATGCAAACAATACATTTGATGTTAATACAAAGGTGCTAGGTTCTGCTGATGAGTCTGGCAATGAAAACGTTTCTGGTGCAAGTGGATCATCTAATAATATTAAAGTTGAATATAAAGATGATATATGGAATTCAATTAAGAGTGATTTAGAAGAAATTTTAAGTAAGTATGATGCTTTATATAGTAGCATTGATAACTATCAACGTTCTTTTGGCGGCGCTTTTATTGAAAAAGTTAATAATGTTAATGATGATTCTGCAGTTAGTAAGGCAAATATTGAAAATAACAGTAAGATTATTATAAATAATATGCCTAGCTCAGTTTCTATTAGTAAACAAAGTGGTATTATAACTATTTTTACATCTTATAAGTCACATAATGAAGTTGCAAAGTATATTGATAAAATTCGTAGAAAGCTTAATTCACAAGTTTTGATAGAAGCCAAAGTAGTTGAAGTTTCTTTGAAAGATGTATATTCAACTGGTATAGATTGGACTGTTTATGATCCTAATAATTTAAACAATGTAGCAGATAGAGATAATTTTCAAAATAGTAGACGCACTGCATTTGGCATAGATCCTGCTAGTGCATTGGAGACAGCTCAAGAAGAAAAAGGTGGATTTAGATGGAAAAGTATTGTCAGTTTACTTGAGAATAACAGTATAAGTGCTAATTTAAATTGGTTACAGGTATTTGGTGAGACCAGAATAGTGTCAAGTCCAAGAATTAGTACTATCAATAATCAGCAGGCTGTTATAAGTTTTGTGAAGAATTTTGTATATTTTGACACTAAAGTTACTGAGGAAGACATTGATAGCAATGATAGCAATAACACAACTGCTGATACCAGAAGATTTACTGTAGATAGCACAATTAAAACTGTTCCTGTGGGTATTATATTATCATTACAACCAAGTATTGATCTTGAAAATGGTGAGATATCTCTTAATTTAAGACCATCAATATCACGTATAGTTGATAATGTGCAAAATCCTGCCACAGAATATGCAATTGCTAAGAGTGGTATTACTACTGAACTGAGAGGTGCAAGCAATGTGCCAGTTATAGAGGTTAGAACTATGGATTCTATGGTGAGAGTAAAGAATGGCGGTGTTATGGCAATTGGTGGACTGCATGAGAGGCGTATAGAAAACAAGGATAATGGTATGCCAGTGTTAGGCAAGTTACCTGTTATTGGTAATTTATTTAAAACATCTTCTAAGCAAGTTGAAGAAGTTGAGACTGTAATACTTATTAAAGCTACTATAAGAGAAGATGGTCATAATGCAGATCAATTTTCAATAAAGCATTGGAGTACTAAATAGAATATAGATTTATATATTAATTTGATTGAGAGTTAGTTTATTAATATGAAATTATTTTAAATGGATGTACTAACAATTGCTATCAATAAGTTTAGCTGTAATATAATTCTAAATATGCCATGATTTATGTATTTGATTTAATGACAGCATATTTTAGCTAATAACCTATTTATTAGTATTTATAAAGTGAACTGTTTCTGTTTGCAATACTATTTTCTATGTTTATAATAATTTGTTAGACTAATTCTGTTGGTTGTTATGGCTGATTTATTAGAGTATCAAGCTCTTTGTTGGGAAATTGCAAGTGGCAAGGATGTTGAGGAAAATGTTTTTAGATTGCTAGAATGTTTGAATGTAGTAATAAAAGGTCATTTTTTGTTATCATCTGGTTTGCATAGTGATACTTATGTGCAGTGTGCCAAGCTTTTTACATACCCAGATGTTGCAGCTATTATTTGTAATGCATTATATGGCAAGCTAATAAAGGATTTTAGCAATGCTAAGATTGATTTTGTTGTTGCTCCAGCATTGGGTGCCATGCTTTGTGGTTATGAATTAGCAAGAGCATCTGGTGCTCATAATATTTTTTGTGAAAGAAATGCCCAAGATGTTTTTGAATTACGGCGTGGTTTTTATATACCAGAAAATTCAGTGGTTGTTATTGTAGAAGATGTTGTTACATCTGGTAAGTCTGTACAAGAAGTATTGTGCTGCTTAAGTGATTATAAATGTAATATAATAGCAATTTGTTCAGTTATTAACAGAAGCAATGGTAATCCATTTAACTATCCACTTTGTTCTTTGATAAATATGGACTTAAAAACTTATGATGCAAATAATCTGCCAGAGCATCTTATTTCCATGCCATTGCATAGACCTGGCAGTAACTTTAACAAAACATGAGAGTTATTGGTATTGATCCAGGTAATCAATCAACTGGATGGTGTGTCTTAGATTATGATCATGCACAATTACCATCTTTTGTTGATTTTGGTATTATTAAAACCAATGTTAAATTTAGTTACATAAAACGTTTATTTTTTATACACAATGCTATTAATAATGTAGTTAATATTTACAAACCATTGCAAATGGCTACTGAAATATCTTTTTTGAACAAAAATCCAAGATCATCCTTGTCATTGGAGAGATTAAGAGGTGCTGTTTTATTGACTTCTGCAATTTTAAATCTTGAAGTTTTTGAATATCATGCTTGTAAAATTAAAGAGGTCATTGTTGGCTGTGGCCATGCCAGCAAAGATCAAGTGCGCTATATGGTGTGTAAAGAGCTAGACATTGAAAACAAGCCAATTAAGCATGATGCATATGATGCATGTGCAATAGCAATGTGTCATATATATATAACAAGAAGCATTATATCATCTATTTAGCTTATAGTTTAGTGATTGTTAACTTTTTTTTACTAATTTTTATAAATCTATATCTTTGGTTATTCTTACATGCCACTTTATAAGTATAAAGCAATTAACAGTAAATCAAAAGTTACTTATGGTAAGGTTAGAGCTGTAAATCTTAATGATTTGAGAGAGAAACTGCAAAACATGAATTATCAGTTGCTTGCTGCAAATATAAAAAATGAATTTAGCTACAGTTCTTTTGGTAAAGGTTTTAAAGAGCATCATATTATTGATATATTTGTGCACTTAGAAAAGATTATGGCTTTAAATATTCCACTACTTGAAGGATTATATGATGTTGTTGCAGGAACTACTTCCAGTAAATTAAAGAATATTGTAAATGAAGTAAGAAATGCTGTTTCAGATGGTAAAATGCTTCATGAGGCTTTGGCATTGTATCCTAATGTTTTCAGCAGTGTTATAGTTGGCATTATAGGCGCTGGTGAAAAAAGTGGTAATATTGTAGAAATATTGCATTACTTAATTAAATATATGCAATGGAAGTTAGCTGTTAAAAATAAATTATTAAGAGCTACGTACTATCCAATTGTTTTATTAATAATGGCGTTAGGTGCACTAGTGTTCATGTTTATCAAGGTGCTACCTAAAATGTTAAGTTTTTTACATGAGCAAGATATGATAATCCCTTTTTATACTAGGGCATTGATAGCAACAGCTGGCTTTGTAGCACATAAATGGTATTATATTATATTGTTTGTAGCATTAATTACTGCTATACAGTATTTTACACTTAAGTTTTTTAATAAATATCTTTATTGGTGGCATTTTTTTAAGCTGAAGTTGCCAGTGTTAGGGAATCTTGCTTTGAGGCTTGATATATCATATTTTTCTTATCTTTTTGCTGTGTCATTAAGAAGTAAGATTGGTGTAATAGAAGCATGTGATATTGGTGCCAGTGTAGTGAATAATTTAATTGTAAAAGATGCAATGCAGGATGTCAAGACCTCTGTTACTAATGGCAACCCATTATCATCTTCACTTGAGGTTTCAGGTTATTTTCCTGAGATGGTGGTAAAGTTGGTAAAGATTGGTGAGACAACAGGATCATTGCCAGAGATGATGGAAAAAATTGCAAATTATTATGATGAGGAAGCAAAATTAATAATAAATAATTTAGCTGCTACTATAAATCCAGCAATGATTATGTGCATAGGGCTACTGCTTATGTGGATAGTTATTGGAGTTTTTGGTCCAATGTATCAAAATCTTGGTCATATGATCAAAGAATATCAATAATACTTATTAGCATTGATGCAAGTGTTTACGTATTGCTTCTAGTTTTTGGTCTATCTGCACATCTGTTTGCTTGAGTTTTACTATCTTCCTGCAAGCATGTATAACTGTAGTATGATCCCTGCCACCAAACTCACGTCCAATTTCTGGAAGACTTTTTGTAGTTAGTGTTTTGGATAAATACATTGCTATTTGACGTGGAATAGTTACACGTCTTTCGCGAGATGCACTGCATATGGCTGAAGTAGTGATATCAAAGTATTCTGCTGTTTTGCACTGTATATCTTTAATTGTTACTACAATGCGAGTAGCAATAAGCATATCAGAAAGTATTGACCTAGTATTATCTATAGTTATATTAGTATTGTTGTATTTTGCATATGCCACAACTCTGTTTAATGCACCTTCTAGCTCACGCACATTTGACATAATATTACTAGCTAAATACTCTAATATATTATCCGGTATATGAATTGGAATGTTGCGTATTTTTGATTGTAATATGCCAAGTCTGAGTTCAAAAGTTGTTGCATTTACATCTACTACTAATCCACAATTAAGACGCGATCTAATTCTTTCTTCTATGCGTTTTAGCTCACATGGTGGTCTATCTGCGGAGAAGACTAACTGCTTATTGCTATTAATTAGTTCATTGAATGTGTGAAAGAATTCCTCCTGTGTGCCTTCCTTGCCACTAATAAACTGTATATCATCAACCATTAACACATCGGCTGAGCGAAAATATTCCTTAAAGTCAAAAATATTTTTGTTTCTTAATGAGTTTATAAAATGATACATATAACGTTCTGCTGATAGATATACAACTCTTTTTCTAGCATTGTATGCTTTGATATAGTGACCAGCTGCATGCATTAAGTGAGTCTTGCCTAATCCAACATCACCACGTAAAAAAAGTGGGTTACTGTTTGGCATTGGGCCATTATTTTTTGCCATTGCATATGCAGCATTGAAGGCAAATTCATTTGGTTTTGCCACTACAAAGGAATCAAACGTAAATCTTGGATCTAGTGGTGAGGAGAAATTATTTGCAATCTCTATGGTATTTATAGAGTTATTACTATAATTACTATTGCTATGGGTTTTTATTTTACTTTGAGATGTTTTGTTAGATGGCTTACTGCAATTTACTTCAATACAGATATTATTTATATTGCTGTTGTTGTTCTGCCATTCTATTAGAATATCATTTGTATAATGACGTTCTACATAGTCTTTGGTCCAATAACTTGATGATACAAGAATAATTTTGTTGTTTTCAGTGCTTTTGAAATCCAAGTTGTTTAACCAGCGTGATGTGAAACCAAGGTATTTACTTATGATTGATTTTTTAATCTGAGCCCACAACAAATGTTCATCATTTGATATAGTTGATTGATATTGGTCAGTATTTTGCAGAGCAATTGACATAATTTGTAGCACCTTACTTTTTGTACTTTAATCAAAATACATGCTAACTTGATGGTATCAAGTGCTTTGTTTTTGCCAAAGCAAAATAAAAATATTGACAAGTCTTCACCATGTTAAGACACTAGCCCTTGTAGTTGTTTGTTATATTTTGCTATATGAATGAAAGGAAGAAAAAGATGCTGTATAATAGTATTAACAGGGGTTGTAAAGAAGTAGAACTACTCCTTTCTGAGTTTGCATTGACAGAGTTATCACATATGAGCAATGATGATTTAAATGAATATGAGACTTTATTACAGATGAATGATTGTGATCTATATAATAAATTTATAGATATTTTTAACAATTTGGATAAAGCACATGGAGTTTTAAAAAAAATAATTGCCTTTAATACTGAATTAAGATAATTTTATTTTAATAGTATGGATGGTGAAGGATTGATGGCTATCAGCATAGGTGTGCCAGATGGTAGTTTTAATACACCATGTATTAAAGTTATTGGTGTTGGTGGTGCTGGCTGTAATGCTGTTAACAATATGATTGAGTTTGGTGTTAAAGGTGCTGAATTTGTGGTAGCAAACACAGATGCTCAAGCTTTAACCCATTCATTGTGTGAATCTACTCATCGCCTTCAACTTGGAGCATGTGCTACACGTGGCTTAGGAGCTGGCTCAAATCCAGAAATTGGACGTATGGCTGCTGAAGAGTCAATTGATGATATTACTTCTCATTTAGAGGGAGCTAGTATGGTTTTTATAACTGCTGGTATGGGTGGTGGAACGGGAACAGGGGCAGCACCTGTAATTGCAAGAATTTCTCGTGAACTTGATATTCTTACTGTTGGTGTTGTAACAACTCCATTTGATTTTGAAGGATTGCGTCGCAAAAAAATTGCTATGCTGGGTCTTGAAGAGATGGAAAAGAATGTTGATACATTAATTATTATTCCTAATCAAAATTTATTTCGTGTTGCTAATGAAAACACAACTTTTAAAGATGTATTTAAAAGAGTGGATAATGTTTTGCGAGATGGGGTTAATAGTATCACTGCTTTGATGGTCAATCCTGGTTTAATTAATCTTGATTTTGCTGATATTAAATCTGTTATGCAAGGCAAAGGTAGAGCAATGATGGGCACAGGCGAGGCAAGTGGTGACAACCGTGCAATGTTAGCAGCAGATTGTGCTATTTCTAATCCATTATTAGATAATAATTCCATGAAGGGTGCTAAAGGTGTTTTGGTTAATATATCTGGAGGTGATGATTTAACATTATTTGAAGTTGATGCTGCTGTTGGTTGTATAAAAGAAGAAGTTGATAGTGATGCAAATATTATATTTGGTTCTACTTTTGATGAGTCGCTGAATGGATCAATTAAAATTTCTGTTGTTGCTACTGGTGTTGGCAGTGAAAAAATTGAGTCGCGTTTAAAGACTTTTACAGGTTTTCATCTTGAAGAAAAAACTGACACCCCAGTGTCTTTTGATGATGTTGGTGCAGACAGTGATGCATCTGATCTTGTATCTGATGAGACCAAACAGGACATAAGTAATTTATTGAGCATGGTTGCTGATGCTAATGCTAGATCTAAAAAAGCTAAGGAGCTTGCATCTGTTTCTGCTGATACTGATATAAACAATGACTCTATAGATATTCCAGCATTTATGCGTAGGCGTGGTAAGAATGTTAATTAAATTTAGATATTTTTTTATTTTTTTGTTTTGTGCCAGTAACTCTCATTATTTGAAGGTTGAATTTATCTAATTCTTTTATAGCATCTGCTGTTGAATTAATATCAAGTGCATGTATTCTTATCTTGCTTATTCCTTGTTCAACGATACTGATAGTTCCAGGTGTTAGTGTTATTGAGTTTGACAGCATGGTGATTCCAAGATTGGTTTTGCTGTTTGGTTTAGTTTCAATTATCATAGGATTAATAGATGCTTTACGCCATATAAGAGTAGCTACCTTTAAGCTGGAAAGAATTATTTGCCATAAAAGCCATGGAATATAGAGAAATATATAAAATGATATTTTGAGTTGTGGTCTAAATTTTTTTTGATTTGCATAAGATTTACTGGAGATTTTTATTATTCTGTACATAAACTTAACTATTGCTGCAGATACTGCAATGCCAATTATGGTAGATGTGATTGTTGCATGTCCAATAAGTGCCATCCAATAAACAAGCAACACTAAAAGTATAGTTGTATTATATAACATTATCTATTCTCTGGTTGTTTACTGTCTACATCATTAATGTCATCCATGTGTGCTGTGGCCCATATTGCAGCATTTATAATATCATTCATTTTTGAATCCATTTCCAGTATTTGCACTGAATGCAAAGTACCAACTAGCATTGGCCCAATCACCTTTGCACCTGCCATTTCTTTTATAGTTGCATGAACAGAATTTGCAGTTAGCATATTTGGCATAATTAATATATTGGCTGCTGCTGTAAGCCTGCAGAATTGGTATCGATTTTTTATTTTATCATAGTTTAGAGCAATGCTAATTGACAGCTCTCCATCATGCTCAAATGTAACATCATGTTGCTGCAAGATTTTGTTAGCTAATTGAATTTTATCATAATTTTCAGATTTATGAGAACCAAAGTTGGATGAGTCTATAAAAGCAACTCTTGGTATAAAACCAAGATTTTCTACTTCTTTAGCAGTTAGAATAGCCATTGAAGCCATTTGTACAGCAGTTGGATTTTTTATTACATTTGTATCAGTGATAAATATTGTTTTGTCTGCAAATGCATTCACTGTCATTCCAAATAATATTTCTTTTGAATCATCTGGATTGGCTAGTACGCTGCATATTTCATTTAATGCTTTATGATAATTTCTTGTTAAACCAGCAAGCATTGCATCGCCATGACCACATGCCAACATGCAAGATGCAAAGACATTACGTTTATTTTTAACAGCACGTGCACAATCTCTTAGAAGAAAGCCATGTCTTTTAAGCTTGTTGTAGGCATAGTCAATGTATAGATCATTGTGTGGTGAAATTGCTGCATTAATAGTTTTAATACCATTTTTATTTTTAATACCTAAGTTTTTCATTGCTTTTGCTATTTTAGCACAATCACCAACTAGTATTGGCTGTATATATCCATTTTCATATAACTGAGATGCAGCTCTAATTACGCTATATTCTTCACCTTCTGCAAATATAACTTTTTTACGCTTGCTTTTCGCCATTGCATATAGAGTGTTTAATGTTGTCAATGCTGCATCAGTTGAGTGCATAAGTTTTTCTTTGTATTTTTCTATATCTACAGGTTTTCTGGCAACGCCTGTTTCAATTGCTGCTATGGCAACAGCAGTTGCAACTGTGGGCAACAATCTTGGGTCAAATGGCGATGGTATTATATAGTTGGTTCCATATTGCATCTCTATATTTGGATAGGCTCTTATGACTTCTTCAGGTACAGTTTCTTTGGCAATGCCAGCTATGGCTTTTGCTGCTGCTATTTTCATTTCTTGATTTATTTCTTTTGCCCTAACATCTAAGGTGCCACGGAATATGTATGGGAAGCACATTACATTATTAATTTGATTTGGGTAATCAGAGCGGCCAGTAGCAATTATTGCATCAGGGCAAGTGCTTATTGCTAATTCTGGCTTGATTTCTGGATCTGGATTGGCCATAGCAAATACTATTGGTTGTTTGGCCATGGTTTTCAGCATTTCTGGTAGCAACACATCTTTTGTGGATAGCCCAAGAAAAACATCTGCACCAATTATTGCATCGGCAAGAGTTCTTGCTTTTGTATTTAATGTAAGCTTTTCTTTTAAATAATTCATATTTTCTTTGCGTCCTTTATAAAGAACACCTTTGCTATCACAGTATACTATATTTTTTGACTTAACACCCATGGCTTTTATGAGCTCACCACAGGCTATTCCTGCAGCACCTGGGCCATTTATAACAATTTTAATTTCATCAAACTGCTTATTGGTTATTTCTAGTGCATTAATTAATCCAGCAACAACTGTGATTGCCGTGCCATGTTGATCATCATGAAATACTGGAATATCTAGTATATTTTTTAATTTTTTTTCTATGGAAAAACACTCTGGTGATTTAATATCTTCAAGATTAATGCCACCCCAAGCTACAGATATTTTTTTGACAATTTGTACAAATTCTTCTACATCAGTAGAATCAATTTCTATATCAATTGCATCTATATCAGCAAATTTTTTAAACAACACTGCTTTACCTTCCATAACTGGTTTTGATGCAGCTACACCAATGTTTCCAAGTCCTAAAACTGCTGTCCCATTTGTAATAATGGCAACATAATTTCCTTTTGATGTGTATTCATAAATAGTCTCAGGATCTCTTACAATTTCTTGACATGGTGCAGCAACTCCAGGGGAGTATGCCAAAGATAGATCCATTTGAGTTAGTAATTGTTTGGTAGGTTTTAATGAAATTTTTCCTGGTCTTTTTCCAGAGCGATGGAAATGCAATGCATCTTGATCAATGCCCATTTGAAGTATAATGAGATAATAAAATTGAATATTATAACTTATATGCTTTGTAGTCAATTGTATCTTCAGTAGTTCAATCTTTGATTTATTGAGTATTGTGTTATCTATAGGTTTATTATTTCCATTATGAAGACAGAGTAAAAACATAAGCAATCAAAAATATACAATAATAATTAATTATTAAATATTTTTTACACAGCATTAATAGAATAAAATAATTGATATATTTAATAACAATAGCTTTTAGTTTTTCAGAAGCAGAGAGTATTGTATTATATAGAAATATAATGAGCAATGGTACAAGTTATGTATTATGATAATAAATCCACTGATGATTCTATTAAATCTAATGTGATTGCTGATTTTTTTATAAAAAAAGTTAATAAAAATCTGGAGAAAGAAGAATCTATTACACATTTGAAACTACAAAAAATATTGTACTATTCTTATGTCTGGTACTTGGTGTTGAAAAAAAAGAGAATTTTTGAAGATCCAATTGAAGCTTGGCCATATGGTCCTGTTATCAGAAGTCAGTATGATAGATTGAAAAAATATGGATCTAATAATATAACGTTAGATGCCATTGAATCATCTGCTGATATTGCATCAGATGATCTAGTAGTTTTTCTGGATACAATTTGGGATGCATATGGGCAATATAGTACAGGTAGATTAGTAGAGAAAACACATGAAGAAGCACCATGGCAAGAAGTTTGCTGCAATAAAGATAAAATTATTACTGATAATGCAATTGAAGATTTTTATGCATTAGAAAATATATCTGCATTATTGCCTGAAAATACAATAATCAGACAAGGTGATGATGGTTATGAGATGCTTGTTTTAAAAAAAGAAATAGTTGATGCAATTAATACTCCTGATAGTGATTGTGAAAAATTTGATATTGAAGAATTATATAGAGAAATTGAAGATGATATCTAGGTGCTTAGAATTAAAACAAGACATAGAAGATTTTAAAAGCATACTTGATGATTCTAGGATAGAGGTAATAATGTCATCTGAATTCAGAAAGAATTTTAAGAATATTTCTCATGATGTGAAGAATGATTTGCAAAAGTTGTGTGATGTAATAAGTAAGATTCACATGGGAAAGTTAGATTCTAACCATAAAGAGCATAAATGGAATGGAAAGGTTGGAAATGAGAAAAATTGTAGAGAATGTCATGTTAAAGATGATTTGTTATTGATTTATAAGAAAAAAGACTCAGGTTTAATAAAGCTTTTAGCTCTTGGAAGACACAGTGATTTTAAAAAATAGAGTTAAATTGTATTAGTTATGAGTAAGTTTGACTCATTTATTGTATTAGGTGTAGTTATGTGACCTGTTGCAAAAAACATAAGCCTTTACTACAATGTTTTATATGTAAATTATGTTAATGTGGAGTTTATGTGCCAATAGAGATCCTGATGCCAGCTTTGTCACCAACAATGAAAATGGGAAAAATTGTTGATTGGTCTAAAGCCGAGGGTGATGCAGTATCTCCTGGTGATGTTTTGTTTAAAGTGGAAACTGACAAAGCTGTTATGGAGGTAGAATCCTCTGATAAAGGAGTGCTTGGTAAGATTATTGTTGGTAATGGCACTGAAAATGTTTCTGTTAATTCAGTGGTGGCAATGTTGCTCACAAGAGGAGAGAATCCTGATGTTTTGGATAATATAATAGCAGATTTGAATAGAGATAAGCTATATGAGAAAAATGGTAATATAACTGAGAAATCCATTAATGATAATATAGATTGTCTTAAGACAGTATACAGAGATGAATCTTGTGGTGATCGTATTTTTGCAACACCTTTGGCTAGGAAAATTGCCGCTGATAACAATATCAACCTTTATCAAGTATATGGCAGTGGTGATCATGGCAGGATAGTTAAGAGCGATGTTTTGGATATTTTATCCAATGATGTAAATAACATGGTATCATCAGCACACAATTTAAATACTCATAGTGACTTAAGTATTAGTGAACCAGATAATATGCGCAAAGTTGTTGCTGAGCGTTTATCTTTTTCTAAGAGAGAAATACCTCATTTTTATCTAACTATGGACTCTATAGTAGATAATTTATTATTGGCTAGAGCAAAAATTAATGAGTGTGCAGGTGATGTTGGGCTTAAAGTTACAGTGAATGATTTAATTATTAAAGCTGTAGCACTATCATTAAGCATGCATCCCGAGATGAATGTATCTTGGCGTGAAGATGGTAAGATTGTTCATTATAAAGATGTAGATATTTCTGTTGCTGTGTCAATTAAGTCTGGTTTAATAACTCCTATAGTTAGAAAGGCTGATCAATTACGATTGATTGATTTATCTAGAGAGGTTAAGAGATTAATTAAATGTGCACAAGATAATGCATTAAAATTGGATGAATTTCAAGGAGGTAGTTTCACTATTTCAAATATGGGAATGTTTGGCGTAAAAGAGTTTCAAGCTATCATTAATCCACCACAATCTGCTATACTAGCTATTGGAGCCGCAGATAAAAGAGTAGTTGTAGTTGACGATAAGATGGTTATAAAATCTGTTTTGACATGCTCATTGTCGGTTGATCATAGAGTAGTTGATGGTGTGGTTGCTGCTAAATTTGCAAAGACATTAAGAAGTTTTTTGGAAAATCCATATAAAATGATTTAATTAATGTTTGTTATGTTAGTTTTGTATATAGATTGTTAAATTGAAGTGCTGCTGTTTATGAAAAAATTTAGTTTACCTTGTAGTTTTAATGGTCAAGTTTCTCCATTTGTTGTTTATGTTGGAGAGCCCAAGAAGGATGCACATCCTTTGCAAAATCAGTCATCATGGCTAAGTAAAGAGAGAGGTGGAGTTATATCTGCAGTTATTATGAGTAGTTTGGATAAGTTACATAAATTATCTCAGAAAAATCACGTATCTTTTGAAGAGCTTTGCGTATATGCAGTTACACTTGGTAAGAGGAGTGGTGGGGCTGATGATAATAGCAGTGGAGGTTCTGGTTATGAGTCTAGTGATGAGAGCTCTGATCATTATTCAGATGTAAACAAAGAAGAATCAAATATTCATAAATCTGATGGAAATGATAATAGCTTTAATGAAGATGAGTAATTTGTTGTAACGTTGGTTCCACTAATTGTACAAAATATGAGCTATTGTTATTGAAAAATTGATTTTGTAGATTTTTGAACTGGTTTTCATTATAAGAGTTCTTAACTTTGTCTTTAGGTATTATCTAGATAAAGAATTACTGATATTTGTTAAAAGAAAGAGACAAAATAGGTGATGTGCATGATCTATTTCTTTAGAAGATTGGAACATGGATCAGCATTAGGTCATAGTATAGTTTATTTAGTGAAGTTGCTGGTTAATGCTATAATTAGTGCAATTCATACTGCTAGATTTGTTTTATTTCATATTAGTATAAGTAATGACTATAAACATAGATATATAAACATATTATCAGCTTTATTAATCAAGGTCTATTGTTTATAGACAAGCTTTAATGTTGACATAGGGTTTATTCAGCCATCTTATGGCAATTCATCCATTTTATTGATTAATAGATTTTTGATTTAATATTAATAATGTTTACTAGAATGCACTATGAGAGTTAATAATGATAGTCTTATTTTTTTTAGGAACAGGTAATTTGTCATGGACATTAAATATTTTTTAAAAAAATTTACTGTAACTCAGGCTAATCTGTAGCTTGTAACTATTATTTCAATTGTTGTTGTTTTGCATGTTATTGTTTTTTTTTGTATATCTTTTATATAGAATGTTTGTATATACTTCAGCTCTATCATTAAAGCCTAAATTTTTATAAGAGATAATAATATACTGGAGTGCAGTTGTGACGTTTTTGCTATCAGGATATTGATTTACTATATCTTGCATTCTATTTATAGTGGCTTGATATTTTTGTTTTTTAAAGTAAAACAAACCAATCTCTATAATTTGATTTGCTGTTAGTTGGTTTATAATTTTTAGTCTTTGTTTAATATCATTGATATATATACCATTTTGGTCTTTATTATATAGATATTCTAACTCTAGTTTTGCTTTTGATAGCATAGAAATGTCTGTGCTATTTATAATAGCATTATGGAAGCTAGCTAAAGCCATTAAATATAATGCATACAATGAATACTGTCCACCAGGATAATTGTTTATATAGTTTTGTGCTGCAGTATAAGCATCTTGATATTCACGATTTTTATAGTGGATATATGCACTAACTATTTGTCCCTTGAGTGAATAATTTGAGAATGGATAGCTTACCATAAGATTTTTAAAAATTTCTATGGATTTTGTGTTTTTGCTATGTTCCTTAATTTGTTTAATGCCATTTGCATAAAGCAATTCAGGTGGTTTGCTGATTACCTGTTGTTTTCTTACGGCTAGGCAGCTATTTGAAGAAATGCTAATTATTAATACGATCAATGCAAAAATTTTTATTTTCATATTAGATACCTCGTAGGTTTTCAATGTTTTTTTTGTAATCTTTTATGCCTTTTTTAAAAATTTCAGTGCCAGCAACTAATACATTGGCGCCAGCTTTAACTGCCATAGTAGCTGTATCAATATTAATGCCTCCATCAACTGATATGTCAATATCAGGATTTAGTCTTATGGACATTGATTTTGCTTCACTTATTTTGCGTAGTTGTGAGTTAATGAATTTTTGTCCTGCAAATCCTGGATTAACAGTCATTATGAGCAATAGGTCTATATCTGTCATTATATATTCAAGTACGCTAACAGGGGTTGATGGTGTAATTGCTATTCCAGCTTTTTTACCATGTAGTTTAATTTGGTTAATTATGTTGTGCAGATGTGTTACTGCTTCATAGTGCACTGTTATTATGTCAGCACCAGCTTTTATGAATTCATGTATTAAATTTTCTACTGGTGTGGCCATAAGATGAACATCAAACACAGCATTACTATTGCCTCTTATACTGCTTACTACACATGGACCAATTGTTAAGTTGGGTACAAAGAAGCCATCCATAACATCTATGTGTATATAATCTGCACCAGCTGTGGTTACTTCCTCTATCTCACTTCCAAGTGATGCAAAATTAGCAGATAATATCGATGGAGCAATTTTTATTTTCCTACCCATTTTAATTTACCTTATGTAGATATTGCTAACATTGTATTATTAGTGCATGAGTTTGGCAATGGACAAGCTATTTTATTATAGACAGCCCCGCTTCTTCTTTAGGCTGGTCTATATGCTTAACTGAGCATATCTATAATTAGTTAAATAGTATTTATTCAGAATTTTTTTATTATTTAGAATAAAATGTAAATCTTACTTTATAAGAACCAGAGGCAGATAAAACAGTATTTTATTAATGTATTTCTATTGAACTTATCAATAATTATTCAAATTTTTTATCTTTTTGATTAAATTAACAGCATTATGTATTTTATAATTTTAGTAGAGTCTTTCAAAAGTTTTTAGCTTCTTGAGTGCATACTATATGTTTATGTATAATATAGTTTATTTGTGTAAATTTTTGTAGTTTGTTATTTAAATAAAATATTAATTATTTATGATTAATATTTTAATTAATAATTATTAATACTAGCTTGGTAAATATTAGTGCATAAGAATCTAACAGTAAAAGATAGCAATACAATGGTTTTACACCTTGGCAATGAGGTGGCAAAGAATAAGTGGGATGATCTATTTATTTCTAATCATAACATGGTAAGTCATCTTATTTTGTCAAGTAGTGTTGCTATTGATTATAAAAAAAATAATTTTAATGGCTTGTACGATGTAGTGCTATCCAATGATCAAGATTTTTTCTATTCTGATGCAGAGAAAATATTAGAACGTATGTATACTAATAATATAGGTGAGAGTGCTTGGTATGGTGCTGGTTACAAGGAGGCTTTTAACAAGTTGATTGCTGATGATAGAGTTTTTTTGCCTATTCATAACCCATCATTTGCTATATATTTTAGTCATGACAATTTGATTTTAAAGTCAATAGGCATAGATAATATTGCAAAGAATGATTTAGCAGTTGCTTTAGTAAAAAAAATAAAATTGTCTTTAGCTGATAGAAATGATGTTGTTCATCACATTCATAGTGTTAAGATTGAAGTGTTTAATAACTACATTGTGTTCCATGGTTTTGCGGCTCTTGATAATTTTGTGACTTTTTTAGTTGAAATTTTGAGATCATTGTCAAGTGTCTCAGATGATGTAAAAGATAAGTTATTAGAAATATCATTAGTAAATTTTCTCAACAAAGAGATAGCAAACTTGAAGGTTATTTTACAACATTCAAGTAGTCATCCACTTTATAAGCATAGGATAGCAGCATTAATTTTAATTGATGTGTTTGAATCTATGAAAAAGAAAAAAATTGATAAGTTGTCTAAGAGTGATTTAATTACTCTTAGTGATGCATTTCATGGGGTTGATGCATTTGAGAACACTCCACCAATTATAATGCGTAGTGTTGTTAAGTTGCGCTACAGATTTACTGATTTAGTTGCTAAAATTATAAAAAATTAACTTTATGTGACTAGAGTTTGAGGATTGATGAATGGATCAGCTGTTTTAGAAAGAATTTTCAATGAGCTTGGTCATATTAATATAATGGTCTATCTATTGAAAAAATAAGACTGATGGATTTTTTACAGATAGTGGAGAGCTATATTTTGCATTAAAAAAAATTTTAGATGCTCCAGCTTAAGGTCAGTTAAAGATGTGGATATACAGCCATGAAGGCTTTACAGAGAAAAGGACAAGTTTTATTCTTGCATTTTTGAAGCAAATTTGCTCAGTTAATGTCCAATCACTAAGCTCTATTGGTAGCGGTGATCAAGTTTATTAATTTTTTCCAAGTGTTGCATTTTTTTGAGTCTTTGTTTATTGTTATATATATTTATTTCCACATAGATTGTGTAGAGTTATGGGTATTAATCAGTATGTTAGTTTAGGTCTTGTATCTAATTCACTCACAGGTGATATGGGGATCTTCAAGATGTTTGGTGGTGCAACCACTATGGTTAAGGTTGTTATTGTGACTTTGGTTTTTACTTCTATTGCATCATGGTCAATTATTTTTAATAAGCTAATTATTTTGCATGGAAAGTCAAAGGCAATGGATGATTTTGAAAGAAAATTTGGCAAAAGTGAAGACGTTAAGGATTTTTATAATAAATTTTCATCTGTGCAAAGTGGTTTTTTAGCTAAGGTTTTTAATAATGGTTTTAAAAAGATAGAGTCTTGTGCTGGTATTGATGAGAAAAAGAATTTTGCTATTAGGGAAGCTCATAATACAATGCTTTTAACAGCTGAGAGAGAGCTTAGGAATGCTGAGTGTAATTTGTCAATATTAGCTACAGTAGCATCAACCAGTCCATTTGTTGGATTGTTTGGTACTGTTTGGGGAATTATGACAAGTTTTCAGGCAATAGCTAGTGCAAAAAATACATCAATAGCTGTTGTGGCACCAGGTATTGCTGAAGCATTATTGGTAACAGCAATTGGTTTGTTTGCTGCAATACCAGCACTTGTTTTTTATAATAAATTTTCTACTGATATTGATAAGATGACTACTAGGATAGATCATTTTATTGAAGCAGCAAGCATTAAGCTTGAGAAGTTTGTTGATTGATTGTTTTAATATTATTTACATATATTTAGTTTTTTTTATTTCATCTAGTTTGTTTAAAAAATATATAATTTATTGATATTTTGCAGTAGTTATAGATAATAATTGTTTGCTAATTATAAAAGATATTTATCATGCTGTCAGATAAAATACATACCATATATTTTACTGATGTAAAATCTTATCCTGTGAGAGATACAAAAACATTAGACTATAAACCAATACCAGAAACTAGAAGTATTTCTTTTGTTAAAGATTGTTATACTAAGCTTGAGGGATATTCTAGATCTCAAGATCATAACAGTTGTCCACTTTTTAAAAAAGATAATGCTGGTAACTATCCACTTCTGAAGTTCAAAGATTCCAGTATGCAAAAGAGCTGGCATGTTGCTCATTTTATTACTCCACATGCAGGATCTTATGCATCATATGATCCATTGTTTATGACTAGATTTTCATTTAATAAATATGAGAAATCAGATGGCAAAATTGTTTATAGAAGTAGCATGAAATTAGATTTTGGTTCTGCTGAGCTTTTGCAAGATAAACAATATGGTATTTTTGTTTCAGCATCTAAGGTTTCTGAGAAGAAAGTATTGAATATGCATAAATCATGTAGATGTGGCTTTAGTGCTAAGCTATCTTATTGTTCTGCATATAATGATAAAACTCCTAAATACATGTTACACACCCCATCAAGTGCATTGCACACTGTTAATTCAGTTAACTATAATCATCCTCCACAATTGACGAGAAGCAAGTATAGAAAACAAGACAGAGGTGCAGTTGGTAGTTGTTGTAACATAGATTATGTTAACCCTAATGACATAGGATCTACTTATGCAAGTCAAAGTGATAAAACTCCTAGATACATGTTACACACCTCATCAAGTAGATTGCACACTGTTAATTCAGTTAACTATAATCATCCTCTATAACTGATGAAAAACAAGTATAAAAAATAAGATAAAGGTGCAGTTGTGATTTTAATGGGCAATGCTGTGGTGTTAATAATTTTCATTCTAGTGATATAGACTCATACAGTAGTTTTTTGTATGAATAATGATTGCATAGTACTGTATGGCTCAAAAATTATAGCATCTACAGATACTAAGCTTACAGATTTTTAACTGAATAATTTTCTGGAAATGCTGTTGTTATTGATTAAATATTTTTAAATATTTTTAGCTGTGCAAGTGGAATTTTTGTTATGCTGCAACTTTTAAGTGACAATACTTCTGCCATATCACTACTAGCAGATAATACAATTATCCTACCAAGTTCTGGATGATCTATTTTTTTACCAATAATAGATAGTAATGATTTTTGTTTGTTCTCAGGTTGTCTGTTTATATTATTAAATTTATTTTGCTTTTTGTTTGGCCGATGCATTAGATTTCCTGTGCTTAGATCAACAAAGTTAACATCTTCTTGATCTATTTCATTTATAAAGCGCGATTTCTCAAACTCTGAGTAAGTTCCATTGTTTATACCAGATGCTGAGTATGATATGCATAATTGTTCTCTGGCTCTAGTGATTGCCACATATGCAAGCCTTCTCTCCTCTTCTATGCCAATAGCAGAATCTTCTATTGCTAGCCTATTAGGAAAAACACCATCATTCCAGTTAGGTAGGAATACACTATGAAATTCTAATCCTTTTGCAGCATGAATAGTCATTATTTTTATTTTAACTACTTCTTCCGTGCTATTATCAGCAGAATTGTTTAATGCAATTTGTTCAAGGAATGTGCCAAGATCATTGAAGCTGTAAAGAAAGTTAATAAGCTCATTTATATTGTTTAATGAATCCAATGATTCATTGTCTTTATTGTTATTTAGCATTTCCTTGTATCCAGAATCATTTAATATGATTTTTAGTAATTCTGCTGGCTTTTCTGTTTTAGATAGCTCATGCCATGTTTTTATTTTTGACACTACAGGTATTATTTTAGTTTTAATTTTTTGATTTAGAGTTTGATCATTTATACTTTGCACAATGGTTGATCCATTTTGCATAGCATAGCTTAGTGCTTTTTCAAATGTTACTTCCCCAATGCTACGTTTTGGTTTATTGATAATGCGTTGTAGTGCCATATCATTATCAGGATTTAGTGTAACTTTTAGATAAGCTATCATGTCTTTTATTACTGCGCGATCATAGAAGCGCATGCCACCAATTATTTGGTATGGGATATTTTTTTTTACACACATATCCTCAAATATTCTACTTTGTGAGTTAGAGCGGATTAGTATTATGCAATCTCTTTCTGGGTTTTGAGATTTAGTGTTTACTATTTGGTTAATAATATGATTAGCTTCTATTATTTGATTGGGAAATTTGATTATTTTTGCCTTTTCTACATGCTGCATGTCTGAATATAGTCTTTTGTCGATTCTATTTTTATTGTAACTAATAATAGAAGATGCAATGTTTAGTATATTTGTGGTTGAACGGTAGTTTTTTTCTAATTTAACTAGTGTGAAATTTGGAAAGTCTTTCATGAAATTCATTATGTTTTCTATTTTGGCACCACGCCAACTGTATATTGACTGATCACCATCGCCAACACAGCAAATATTGTTGTGTTGTTTTGCTAGAAGTTTTGCCCATTGGTATTGAATTGTATTTGTATCTTGATATTCATCTATTGTAATGTATTTGAATTTGTTTTGGTATTTTTGCAAAATATCTTGATTTGTAAATAGCTCTATATTTTTTATTAAAAGATCACCAAAATCCATGGAATTATTTTTTTGCAATCTTTCTTGATATGTGCCATAAATTTTTGCTATTTGTTGAAGTTGTTGGTTTTTTCTAAAGGCAGCAATTTGTGCTGCTTGTTCTGGTGTTTTGGCATTGTCTTTCCAGTTTTGTATAACTCCAAGGATGTAGCGTGAGGTAAATTTTTTATGTGTTGTTCTATCTATGAAACCAGGTGCAATTTCATTTGCAATGCTTTTAATCAGCTTTTGCTGTTCATCTGCATCAGATATAGTAAAATCTCTAGAGAAATTTTTAATATTTTCAACATTTTGACGTAAAATCAAGAGAGCAGCAGCATGGAAAGTTTGAACCCATGGTCTCACTGGATAGCCAACCATATTATCTATCCTGTCCCGCATTTCTTTTGCAGCTTTGTTGGTAAAGGTGACAGCAAGTATTTGTGGTGCTTCTGCTATGCCATCTTTTATTATCTGTGCTATGCGTGTTGTTATTGTTTTTGTTTTACCAGTTCCTGCACCTGCAAGAATTATTACAGGTCCTTCTGTTTTAGAGACAGCTTCCCATTGTTTCTCATTAAGATCAGTATCACTCATTAATGTATTTTGCTAATAAAATATTTTTATTTTGACATAAATATAGACATTCTGTAAACATTTTTTGATTAGCACTTGAAAATTAGAGTTTTAAAAATTATCTATATAGTATAGTTAAATTCATTAAGGTTTTTTATGGTGGAAGCAAAGCACAAAGAAAAACATGTTTTTGATGCTGAGATTGGCAGGGTTTTGGATTTAGTTATTCACTCACTTTATACTAATGAAGACATTTTTTTAAGAGAGTTAATTTCCAATGCATCTGATGCTTGTGATAAACTTCGTTATATGGCTATTTCTAATTCTAATGTCTTTGGTGATGATGCAAAGCTAAAAATTTGTATTAAAGCCAACAAAGATGAGGGTAGTTTATTGGTGCATGACAATGGCATTGGCATGAATCATGATGATTTAGTAAATAATCTGGGCACAATTGCACAGTCTGGCACGCAAAGATTTATAGAAGCCATGAAGCAAGATAAAGGCAAAGCAAATGATTTAATTGGTCAATTTGGCGTTGGTTTTTACTCTGTCTTTATGATTTCTGATGAAGTAATTGTTAAGTCAAGAAAATTTGATGATAATGGTAAAGGATGGGTTTGGAGTTCAGATGGTAAGGATGGTTTTACAATTACTGAGTCTGATACAGAACTTCCTAGAGGTACTCAGATTTTAATAAAATTAAAAGAAAATAAGAAAGAATATTTAGATCGTTTTCGTATAGAGCATATTGTAACAACTTATTCTGATCATGTTGGTTTTGATATTGAATGGATTGATGATGAGAAAGGTAGTGATAAGTTGAATGGTGGTGCTGCATTATGGCGTAAAAATAAGAAGGATATAAGCTCTACGCAGTATAATGAATTTTTTCGCAGTGTAGCACATGTTGGTGGTGAGCCTTGGATGATATTACACAATAAAAGTGAAGGTGTGGTTCAATATACCAATCTTTTATTTATTCCCAAAATAAAACCATTTGACCTTTTTCATCCAGACAGACGTACAAACGTTAAGCTATATGTAAATAAAGTTTTTATTACTGAAGATAATGTAAATTTAATACCTAGTTATATGAGGTTTTTGCGTGGAGTAGTTGACTCTGATGACTTGCCTCTTAATATTAGTCGAGAAACATTACAGAATAATAGTACAGTTAATAAAATTAGATCTTTAATAGTTAAAAAGGTTTTGAGTGAATTAGATAAATCAGCTAAGTCAGATTCTAAAGCTTATGTTGAGTTTTGGGATAATTTTGGCTCTGTTCTTAAAGAAGGTTTATGTGAGGCAATGGATACTGAGTCTAGAGAGCGTATTTTATCAGTATCACGATTTTACAGTTCTATTGGAGATGAGCTAATAAGCTTAGATGATTATTTATCTAGAATGAAAGAGCAACAAAAAAATATTTTTTTTATTAATGCAGATAGCATAGAGAATGCCAGAAGAAGTCCACAAATAGAAGGGTTTGTTTCTAGAGGTATTGAGGTTTTAATTTTGCGTGATCCAGTGGATGATTTTTGGACTAGTGTAGTTCAGGATTATAAGGGTACTGGATTTAAATCTGTAGCAATTTCTGATATTGATCTTGATGAGATAGCAAAATCTGTTGAACAAGATGATTCCTCAGCAGAAACAGAAGAAGATCAAGAGGCAGTTAAGTTGTTTTTAGAAAAAGCAAAAGAGATACTTGGTGATGCAGTAAGTGAAGTTGGTATTTCCAAAAAATTACATGATAGTCCAGTGTGCTTAGCAATCAAAGAAGGGGCAATGAACTCTAGGATGGAGCGTATGCTTATTGATCAGAAACAGCTTTCAGGTTCACAAAAGTCAGCAAAAATATTAGAGATCAATACAAAACATCCTATCATAAAAAATGCTATTGCTTTAAACAAAGATAGCGATACTGAGAAAGTAGCTAGAGTTGTGCATATACTATTTGCAGAGGCTTGTGTAATGGAAAATGAAGAGATAGTTAATAAGATTGATTTTTTAAGTAAATTAAATGATTTACTTTGTGATTCTTTGTAATTTATATGTTATAATTTAGCATTTTAGATTAATTTTTTAGGAATTTAGTGAATAAGAAAGGTTTTTTTAATTCATTAAATAATATGATAGGTACAATAATACATTTTTATGTATTTTTGTGTCTGGTTTTTTTGAGCACATATGATGTAATGAGAGATCTTGTCAAAGCTATGCTTGGCGATATTATGTTGTTTTTTGCGCCATATGTGACTTCAGTCTTAAGGTTTGTATACAACATAGAGCACTCCTTTCATGCTAAAAGTTTTAAGTATAGTGATGAAGTTTTGCTGCTTGTAACAGATGGCAAACCTCATAGTAGTTCTAATATACACACTCCATTAAAATTAAAAGCTACAGCTGATAGTTCATTGTTGTTGTCTAAGTTAGTAACTCGTGCTGGTTTTTATCCTTACAATATTTGCCAGCGAAAACCTGGGGAAGATTTATCAAGTTATAAGAAACGTGTATGTCATTATAGGTTAGGAAAACTTGCAGAAAAGATTATTGAAAATAAAGATCTACTTGAGAGATTTTGTGCTATTAGGCCAGTTTTTAGAGAAAGAGCTTTATTTTTAGCAGACTCATTGTCTGGCAATCGCATGATTAGAATGGCAGGTAGCATTTTACTTAATCAAAAGAGTTTTGATAAATTAACAGCTATTTTGTGTGACAAGGATGTAATTAATACACTAGCAGATGCTATTGTAGAACTTGATGAAGCATGCAAAGAGTGTCATAGATTAAAAAAAAGCAGCACTAATAGAATGAAAGATGCAGTAATAAATTTTCTTGTTTTAGGTTCATATAGAGTGGAAAGTTTACTGCCAATTGCTATTGAATGTATTGAGAATATTAATGAATTGGTTCTTGATTGTATTCACTACAGAAATTATAGTGGCAATATTGCTCCTATAAGAAAAGATCAATGGTATAATTTGTTGCATATCGTTAAAGATATGTGCACAGAGTTAGTTGGAACTATACAATCTTTTCGTGATAATTTTGATGATGGTAGAATTTATGGTGATTGGCTTATTAAGATGACCAGTGTTGTAAATAATATAACTTCACTCTTAGAAAATTTTTCTCAATATTTGCCAGCTAGTAGCTTTATATCTATAGATGGATCAACTAAGTCAATTTTATTGAATTTTACAAATATTACTTCAGTGGATGCATTGTTTAATGAGATAGATAATATTTTACCTAAAGTTAACAATGAACAAGGCATCTCACTGCATCGTGAAGGTGGTATTATGCGAATGGTTCAAATGGCTTTTAGTTTAATTATTAGAGAGCTGCCATTTATAGCTGATTATCTTGCTCAGTCATTGCATGAGAGTCACGAGAAATACGTTGCTGTTCATGGTGAGCAGCAAGAAGAGTGTATTTCTAAATTGGATGATAGTGTAAAAATTACCAGATTTTTTAGTAATATTGGGCAGATGAAAAATGATATATATAATTCAATTAATAACATAATTTATTGGATTGGATGTTATAATGCTTTGTCTGAGCAGAGCTATGAAGCACTGCAGAATAGTATAAGTGGTTATCTGCTTTCTTGCAACAATGCACCTATTATTAAGGGTATTACATCTTATTTTGCATCAGATACATCAATGATGATGCAGTTATTAAAAAATTCTATTGTTTCAACTGATATTACAACTAAAGAACTGTACACTTTGATGGGTAGATTGCAAAATATTTTTCATGATATAGAATCATGTGATGATAGTGATGCAGTAAGCGCCTCTATAATGTGTACAGCTCAAGGTGTTTTTTGTGATATTATGGACAGTATATCTGAGCATGTTAGAAATAGATTTTTATCTGATTGTAATGATTTTTTGAATAAAGCTTCCAATTGTTATGATTTGACAGGAAAATTACGTGGAATATATAAAGAAATTGTAGCTGAATTAGACTTATTAGAGAGATATTCTAAGTTAAGTATGTCCAATACTGTTGTAGTGGAGAAATCTTTTAGTAAGCAAAATTGTTCAAATATAGAAGCTGGTGCTTAGCTTAATATTTAAGTAGTTTTTTTTCAGGTTTTTTATTTTGCTTCTATGCTTTAGTGCATTTCTAGTTTAAGATTTCATTTAGATTTTTTATTTATTTTTGTGTTGTATTAATATGTAATGTGTGTATTTTGTGTTCTAGTCTTAAGCTTATTTAATAGATGATTTGTTACAAATTTTTTAGTTTTATGATTATCTAAAATATTTTTTAAAGCTAGGCCATTGCTCACTTTTTGCCAATAGTTGTATGGAGGTTTGCATTGTTAGAGGTTGAGATTGTTAGAGTATTATTGGATAATTATAATTATATAATTTATTCTTTAGAAAATGGTAATGCTCTTATCATAGACACTACCACAGATACACAACCATTAATTAATAGAATTGATAAACTTAATATAAAACCATTATATATATTAAACACACACCATCATTATGACCATACTGGTGGTAATGATAAAATTAAAAAAAAATATGGTTGTCAAATTGTAAACAATATTGCAAATCAGAAATATATAGCTGGAATTGATATTATTGCTGAAGATTTATTTGTGTTTGAGGGTTTTAATATTAAATTTATTAATACCCCGGGACATGCTTTTGGTCATATAATGTTTTATATATCAGATTTTAAGTGGCTTTTTTCTGGTGATATTTTGTTTTCTGCTGGTTGTGGCAGAGTATTTGAGGGCAGTGTGTCTGAGCTATTTTGTAGCATGCAGAATATAAAATCTTTACCAGAAGATACCAAGGTGTTTTTTGGCCATGAGTATACTATTAAGAATGTGGATTTTGCATTGCAATATGATTCAGGCAATCGAGATCTTTTAGATTATAAAAATTTACTAATGCCTAATCTAATTACAGCACCATCTACCTTGAGATTGGAAAAGAAAATTAATCCTTTTTTTAGATGTGATAAAATTTTCATAAGAAACTCATTGGGTGTAAATGATGAATTTAAGGCCTTTAAAAAGTTGCGAGCATTGCGTAATGTTTTTTGAGCTATTGACTTGATTTGTTTTATTAGTACTATATGCATTATTAATGCCTGTTGGATTGTTTATGCTTAATATTTTGCACTGTTTAGCTATAATGCTTACGTTATTTAGTTCTTTTGCAAGTTTTTCCAGTGATGATGTTAAAGAAATTGATCATGAGAAAAGATGGAGTCTTTATAGGGCAAAGCAAGGTGATAGTTCCGTATGTTATATAGGCTCTTTTCCAATAAAGCAGGAGGGAACTTATAAAAAAAGAGATGATCCATATATTATAGTTATTAATAATGATGAAGGAGATGATGAGCTTAGCATTTCTGCAGGTTATCCATATCTTGAGAAAAGTAATGTTATGCTCTCTGTGGATGGTAAGAATAATTATACTTTATTTACCAGAGGTGAGTTTGCTTGGGCTAATGACCAAGAGACTGATAATATTATAATTGATAAAATGAAAAAGGGCTTAACAATGAGAGTGAGTGCAATATCTCATAAAAACACTAAGTCTTATGATACTTATTCTTTGCTTGGCTTTACAAAAATGTATAATAGGATGAAAAAGTTATGCGTACGTGGTGGATAGGATGGTTATAAATGGCAGCAAAGGTGATTGGAAGGTTGATGTTGGATTAGAGATACATGCTCAGGTAATATCTGAATCTAAGTTATTTTCTGGTGCAAGTACAGATTTTGGTGGTGCACCAAATTCACATGCTTCAATTATTGATGCTGCACTTCCTGGTGTTCTTCCATCATTGAATCAATTTGTAATAAAACAAGCTGTTAAAACTGGCTTAGCTTTAGGTGGCAATATTAATAAGGATTCATTTTTTGATCGTAAGCATTATTTCTATCCTGATTTGCCCCAAGGTTATCAGATTACACAATTCTATAATCCAATTGTTACTGGTGGTGCTATTGAGATTGAAAATAAGAAGAAAATTGTTTTGCGCAGTATTCATCTTGAGCAAGATGCAGGAAAAAGTATACATGATCAGTCGCCTATACACACTTACATTGATCTCAATAGAGCTGGTATTGCATTAATGGAGATAATTACTGAACCAGATATTTCCTCACCATCTGAGGCTACTAGTTTTCTTAAAGAATTACGCTTAATACTTCGTTATATAAATGCCTGTGATGGTGATATGGAAAATGGTTCATTGCGTTGTGATGCTAATGTTTCAGTGAGGCCATTAGGTTCTGATAAACTTGGAGAGAGGTGTGAAATTAAGAATCTAAACTCTATTAGAAATATTTCTATTGCTATAGAAAGTGAAGCAAAGCGTCAGATTGCATTACTTGAGTCAGGTGGCACTATTACACAAGAAACCAGACTATTTAATCCTAATTTATCTACTACAGAATTTATGCGTAAAAAGGAAAATGCTTATGAGTATCATTATTTTCCTGATCCAGATTTACCAGTAGTTTCACTTGAGCAATCTTTTGTAGATAGTGTTGCCGCCTCTTTACCTGAACTACCAAAATCTAAAATTGCTAGATATGTTAATAGTTTGAATTTAAATGAATATGATGCAAAAGTTATTGCTTCTAATAAGGATTGTGCTAGTTTTTTTGAAAAGGCTGTTGAGCATGGTATTTCCTTAGAGAATGCAAAAATGATAGGTAACTGGGTTTCTGTTGAATTATTTGGATATTTAAATAAACACTCAATATCTATATTGCAATCACCTGTTAAACCTAGTGACTTGGCTGACTTAGTGATTCTTATAAAGCAAGGTATTATATCTGGAACTATAGCTAAGCAAGTATTTGCAGAAATGTGTGAAACTAGTGGTAAGCCAATGTCTATAATCAAATCTAGGGGGCTAGAGCAACTTAGTGATGAAGTTACTATAGAGAAGTTAGTTGATAATATTTTAGCAATTAATCAAGATAGTGTTTTAGCATATAAAAATGGCAAAGAAAAGATCTTAGGTTTTTTTGTTGGACAGGTAATGAAAAAGACTTCTGGTAAGGCCAATCCATCATTGGTGAATGAAATACTGAGAAAAAAACTTTCCAAATGATTTGCCATCCATCTAGTGTTAATTCAATTGATTCTAAAATTATTAAAATAAAAGATTTAGCTAATGAGAAAAATATAAAAATTATTAGCATAGAATCATGTACTGGTGGTTTGCTTGCAGCAAGTCTCACTTCCATTGCAGGTTCATCTGGATTTTTTGAGGGTGCAATAGTTGCTTATGCTACAGATTTAAAAATTAATTTACTAGACATTGATAAAGATTTGATAGCAAATCATGGCGTTGTTAGTGAGCATGTTGCATTAGCAATGTCATTGAATGCTATTAATAAGTTTGGTAAACTGAAAAATAGCATAGCAATAGCTACCACTGGCATTACAGGTCCTGATAAGGTTGAGGGAAAAGATATTGGATTAGCATACATAGCATGCACATGCAAAATTAATAATGAATTTCAAAATAATATTGTCAGTAATATTTTTTTAGGCAATGATAGGGCTACTATAAGAATGCATATTGTGCTATGTGCATTAGATATGTTGATTGCATCATTATCTTCTGAGAATTAAATTTTTGATTGTTGGTATTTTTGCCATATTGTAAAAATCTTCTATCTGTAAATTTTCTGGCCTATTTTTTGGGTTTATTTTTATATTTTCTAAGTGTTGTATAATGTTTGGTATAAAATTTAAACTTTTTCTAAGCTGCTTTCTTTTTTGATTGAAGACTATTTTTGCTATTTTATTTATTGTTGATATCTCAGATTGTGTATATGTAATATTCTTTGGAGTAAGTGTTACTATTGCTGAGTTAACTTTTGGCTGTGGGTAAAAGCTTTGTGGTGATACTGTAGTAATATATTTTACATCACAAAGCATACCAACCAATACCGATAGTCTGCTATAGTCTTTGCTACCAGGAGATGCTGTTATACGTTTAGCAACTTCTTGTTGAAACATTAGGGTAAGTTTTTTAAAAATACTAATATTTTTTAGAAAATGATTAATAATTGCAGTTGAGATATTGTATGGCAAGTTGGCAATTACTGTAAGTGGTTGTTTTTCTGCAAAATTTTTAGAAAAATCATAATTTGTGGCATCAGCATTTATTATAGTTATATTTTTGTGTAGTATTTTAATTTTATTAAGCAACTGTATACATCTACTATCCTTTTCTATCATGATAAGTTCTTTTGGCTTGTTTACTAGTATTGCATTGGAAAGTGCACCAGTGCCTGAGCCTATTTCTAGTATATATTCATTCTTAATATTTCCAGCAGCTTCAATCATGGATGCTAGAACTATTTGATTGATGCAAAAGTGTTGACCAAGAGCTTTTTTTGCTAGAATTTTCATATAACATAGATAAAAATAAGTATTGTACAGTTGATTTGTCTATACAATCAATTGCATTATGAATTAGTTTCTTTTGCTAGTGCTTTGACTAGTTGTAATATTTTTTCTTTAATGTGGTGTTCTTTTATAGAGAAAAATGAATGCAGTAGCCTGCCAGCAACTTTGTTTTCTATTGGGTTGACATTTAAAGCGTTAATGAATGACTCACTATTTTCACTGAACATTGCCATTGATGGTGATTTTAAATCATCATTTTGTATTGCATGTGTTAATATATCATCTTTTAGTTGTGGTTCATCTGTTATATTTTTAAAAAAATAATCAATTGAGACATTAAGCACAACTGAAAATTCATAAAGTCTACTTGCACTAATGCGATTTTGTCCTTTTTCATACTTTTGTATTTGTTGAGTTGTTATATTTACCTTTTTGCCTAAATCTTCTTGTGTTAAGTTGCGGACTAAGCGTATGGTACGCAATTGTTTGCCAGCGTGTAAATCAATTGGATGGGGCATATGAATTATATGTCACTAATACAATACTTTAGTATATAGGGGGTAAAAGTATAATTCAATAATAATATAATAGTTATTGTAAAGACAATTTTTTGTATATATAAATTATATATTTTTAACTTTTAGTTGTAAAATATTACTATATTAACCATAATAAAAGTTATGTTTGGAATATATTTTAAAACAGTATCTTAAGAATACTAATAGAGTTGTTACAAGCATAAGTTTGTGCATATGACCATTGTCAATGAAATGGCTAAAAATAGTTGGTTTTATGGGATTTGGCAATGCTGAAACTATATGGTTTTTGTCATCTTTGCTTATTATTCTACCATACGGGTCAATAACAGCTGATTTGCCTTGATTGGCAACTCTTATAAGTGGTACTCCACGTTCTATGGCACGTATACGTGTCATAGAAAAATGTGTATATGGTGCTATTGTTTTATTGAACCATGCATCATTTGTAATGTTAATTAACCACTGGATTGGTTTGTTTGTATTAGTTAGTTGATATGGCATCAATGCTTCATAACATATCATAGTGCCAAAATTAGGTATTGTAGTGGATGGGGTTATAACATTATCTATGTTGCCAGCATTTAGATTAATATGACCAGGGGTAATCTTTTTCATTGGTATTATTGCTGGTATATATTCTCCAAATGGAACTAGTAATCTTTTATCATAGAATTTAACTATATCATTTGTTTTATCTATTGCTAAAAGACTGTTCCACATTCTATTTTTTGAGATTCTTATGGCACCAGTAATTAAAAATTGTATATTGTCCGGTAATATTTTAGTAAGGGTTTTTATGCTTTCACCATTGTCATCAAGTTTTATAGCATATGGTACTGCTGTTTCTGGCCATACAACAATATTTGTATCAGTTGTTTTTGAATGTAAATTTTTTAATATATTTTGTGTATTGCTTATTTGAGTAAAAAGATTTGATTTTGATTCCATTGGATCCCATTTGTATTTCTGCTCTATGTTAGAGCCAACTATAATCATATTAATATTTTTATTATAAGTAATTTGAGAATTGTTTAGTCTGATATATCCATATATATACATCAATAACATTATCATCATAGGAACTGCAATTATTTTTGGATTCTTTGGTGCAATAGCAATACTGCTGGAGATAATAACAGTTAAAAAACTTAGACCATATATTCCTATAATAGAAGTGATTTGTGCCATTGTTTCATACTGCATCCAAAAATACCCAGTTATCCCCCAAGGAAATCCTTGTACCATAAAATTTCTCCAATACTCCATTACAACCCAAGTAGTAGAGAAGATTACAGGGTTTGTATGAATTTCTCGTCTTTGATTGTGCGCCAATAGAATGGCCATAGCAGTAAAAAAGCCAGAGAAGATAGCAATAGCAATAATTGCAAATGGAGTTAGCATTCTAAAATTTGCACCAGCAATGCTCAATGGTTTGTATATCCAATACATATTGGTTATTTGATGGCATGCACCAAAAATCCATGCAAGAATGAAAGCATTGCGTTTATCAACTTTAGCTGTGATTAAGCATAGAATAGGTATAGTAACAAATACTGGAATTAGTGGAAGTATTGGAATTGAAAGTGTGCTTAACAACCCACAAAGAGCCATAAGTATAATATGAAACATAGATGGCATTTTTCTATCTAGAGAGAATTTCTTTTTTATGGTGAGCACAGGCATTGCAATCATACATGTTAGGCTCAGGCGTAAAGTATTAATAGTATCTGCTAATTGATAAGTTTTTGTTTTTGGCATGAACCATATCAACATACCAATTAATAATAATAAACAGTATTTTTTAGGGATTTGTATAGCCTTTTGATACATATGCAAGTTTAAGCATTATTACTTTATTTTTTGATTCTATTCACTTGGATTGCATGAGACAATAAAAGATTTTATTATTAGTGATTATTTAATTATAATTATATTTTTCTATATAAATTTTTATGGCATTTTTACCACATTGGCCTAAGAATTCTGCTAGATACCAGCATGAGCAAGGCTTGGAGATTGTTGCTGAAGTTTTAAATAAGCTGGGAAATCCACATTTATCAATCCCACCAGTATTGCATGTTGCAGGAACTAATGGTAAAGGATCAACCTCTGCATTATTGTTTTCAACTCTTGTAAGTGCTGGCTATAAAGTGCATTTATATACATCGCCACATATAATTCATGTTAATGAAAGAATTGTGGTTGCAAATTCTGCTATAAGCGATAGTCTGCTTTATAATTGTTTAGAAGATGTTCGAATAGCATCTAATGGCTTAAGAATGTGTTTATTTGAGGCACTAACAGTTGCAGCATTTGTGGCATTTTCACAGATTCGAGCAGATTTTTCTATATTGGAAGTTGGTATGGGTGGTAGATTGGATGCTACCAATATAGTTGATAATGTTTTAGTATCTATAATAACCAGCTTATCATTTGATCATGTTGATTTTTTGGGTACCAGTATGGACAATATTGTTTATGAGAAGTCTGGTATTATGAGAAAAGGTGTGCCATGTGTTGTTGCAAAACAGACTGCAGATATAATAAAAAAAATAGAAGATAATGCAAAGGATAAAAAAGTGGCATTATCCAGAGGTGGTGTTGAGTGGGATTACAGCATAAAAGATTCATACATGACTTTTTTTTCCAATGGTTGGGAGATGAGCTGTCTTAAGCCAGCATTAGCAGGTGATCATCAAGTATATAATGCTGCAACAGTAATTGCTGCTATTAGTATTCTCAATAAAAGGAATGATGCTGATATATATCAAGAAGATATAGAGCATGGTTTTGCTAATGTAAACTGGCCAGCTAGAATAGAATTGATTAATTATTGCTGGGAAAAGAATCGTTTGTTAAAGGGTAGTGGTTGGTCTGTATTTGTTGATGGTGCACACAATCCTGATGCTGCAAGAGTTTTATCTGCATGGATGTTGAGTGGAAAAAAAGAGCCATTTTATATTATCACTGGTTTCACACAAGGTAAGAATGGGGTTGATTTTTTTAGATGGTTAAGGCCTGCTGTAGAGTTTGCTTGCTGTGTTTGTGTAAAGTCTGAACCATCTGCATGTACAGCCAAGGAGGTTGGTATGTTTGCTGCAAGCGCAGGGGTTAAATCTTTTATAGCTGAAGATATTGAAGATGCATTTAGGTTAGTGTCAAAAAATTCCTCTAGGGTTGGAACGGTAGTAATATGCGGTTCATTATACTTAGTGAAAGATTTACATGAATGTCTTGATGGATTGATTGTATCATAATTTTGTTTAAAGAATGTTAGATACAAACACACTGTAACTACAGTGTGTTTGTTGTGATTTAGTTAAAACATTTTACTTGTATATGCCATATAGCAAGCATTTTTCCCTGTGCTTTTTGAGTTATAGTATGAGCTATCAATGCATTTTTTGCTACTACCAGTGAGACCTGTACCAACAGTTGTTTTAGGAGCTGAACCAGTAGTAGTTGTTTTTTTTACGCAGCATGATGAATTAGTTCCAATTCCATTTGTATCATTGAACATAATTATTCGACCTGTACCAGGCAGACCATCATCTATTTTTATATCTATTGCCATGAGATCTTTGCTAGTAGAAACTGTATTTTTTAGGTTTGAAGTTCTTGCTTGCTTAGTGTCAGCGGCAGTGCTGTCTGGTCCAATCATATAAAGTGCATGTTTGCCAAGCAAGTTGTCTGTGGCCGTATTAGCGCCAATAAGATATATAGAGTTTTTACCATCTGGTGACATGCCTGCTTTTCCAAGTTGTGCAGTTGTAGATGTAGGAACTCTTGTTATTACTGTGTTCCCAGTTTTCATAAATCCACCAAGTACTAAGTGGCAAAATACACCTGAGGTATCTGGACCAGCTACACTGCCAGCAGAAGCAGAATTGGCAGCAACACCAACTATAGCATCACCATTTCCATTAAATCCTTTATTGGTGCTTGTAAAATCATTAATTGCAGTGCCATTATCATATCCTGTACATTTTTCCTGAAAATCTGTGTAACTCCATAAATCTAGTGCATTTGGAAAATCTCCTGGTAAGTATTCGTGGGCAATGAGAAATTGGTATATTGCCTTTTCTGCATCTTGTAGATGTGTTATTATTGAGCGTATTTGTGCTTGTTTTATAATTTGTGTGCCAACTAAAGTTGCACTGATCAATAGTCCCATAACAGCTAAGACAATACTGAGTTCTACTAGGGTTATAGCTTTTAGTTTTTGAATAGTTTTTTTTGCATGCATGATAATTCCTGGTGCAAATTGAGCATATTTTAATTATTTTTATAAAATGTTAATTTTTTGTATACAGCATTGTATTTTTGGTATATTTCTATTCATTTTTTGGCAAATAGCATTTGTTATGAATATTTCATTAGTCTAATTTAGCTTTTCAATTAGATATTATTTTTTTATTAAAACTTTTTTTGCTAAATTTATCTGCCTTGTTAGATATGCTGACCCACCTTGATCAGGGTGTACTTTTTTGATAAGGTTGTTGTATGTAGATTTTATTTCTTGCTCTGTTGCATTTATATTAAGGCCTAAAATTTCCAGAGCTTCAGATTTTGACATAGTTACATTGTAGCTTTGTTGGTTATAGTTATTAGTAGTATTTTTGTTAATCCAATCTCGTAAGTTGATTGTGAAAAATTTTGGCTTCACAATGCCAAATGCAACTAAAATATGCCTTAGTATAAATATTAGTATTAATGGCATTATTATTGGCGTTAATAACTTACCAAGAAATAGTGTGATTACTATGAACAATATATATTGCAACATAACTTTTTGCACTAAATAATTAACTATAGTATAATTTTATATAGTATTAAATAAAATTATTATTTTATGATCTTGCAAATTGAAGAAACACCAAATCCTAATGCACTAAAATTTGTTTTTGGGAATTTAGGTTATAGTTTTGAACCAGTTTCTTTTAACCTAGATGATTCTAATATAAATTCTGCATTAGTTAGAGTATTATTTAAAATAGAAGGTATTGTTTCAGTGATGTTGACAACTAATGCTGTTGTTGTGAGGAAAAATGATGGTAAGTTGTGGGATAGTTTACGTCAAATGATTTTTGAGTCTATTGAATCTTTTTTCCAAGTAGGTTTGGCACTGTTTGATGGAAATGAAGAAATATTGCCAAGTGATAATACTGGCAATTGTGATATAGATGATAATCTAAACAGTGATATAGTTAAACAGATAAAAGCACTGCTCGATGATCGTGTTAAGCCAGCATTGGCTATGGATGGTGGCTCAGTGGTATTTAGAGGTTTTGATAATGGGATTGTTTTATTAGAGTTGAAAGGAGCATGTATTGGTTGCCCAAGTGCTAATATTACTCTAAAGCATGGGATAGAGAATTTGCTTAAATACTATATCCCAGAAGTTATTGAAGTTAAATCTGTATAGATAATTTAATAACCACTATTCATCTTTTTCTTTTCAAATTTACGTCTTCTACGGGTTGAGTCAGCAGATTTCCTAGCTTTTTTTTCTGATGGTTTTTCATATGCCCGGCGCATTTTGATTTCTCTTAGCACGCCTTCACGTTGAATTTTGCGTTGCAGCCATTTTAAAGCTTGTTCAATGTTTTTATTGTGCACAAAAACAGTTACCAAAATACACCCCCTTATAAAATATCAAGCATTATTCTGCACTAATAATAACACAATCTTCTTAAAGTGTATATAATAATTAATATTTTGTTTTAGTGCTTGGCAATGAAAATAAAAAAAACAGAAGTAAAAAATTTTTTAAATAGTTTGCAGTGCTACAAAGGTGTACTGCTCTATGGGCAAGACTTGGGTAAAGTTGAGATGTTGCTTGCAGCTATAGTAAAAAATCTTAATAATTTTGTATTGAATAATACCTGTGTAGCTAAATTAGAATATAATTCCATATTGCAAGATCCTAGTTTGTTGGAACTAGAGTTATGTAGTTTAGATTTTTTTGCATCAAATGCACTAAAAATCGTTGTAGTTTATGGTGCTGTAGACTTTGCATCAAAGCAGCTATTAAAATTGTTGGATAAGATGGAGTTTTCTAAATCATATATAATTTTTTTAGCAGGTAGTTTGAGTGCTAAGTCTACATTACGTTTTTTTTGTGAGAAGTCCGCTAAATTTGCTTCAATTCCTTGCTATACAGACTCTATAGCAGAGCTAAGAAAATTATTAGATTTCTTACTAAGAAGCTACAATTTGCAATGCAGTGAGAGTGCTAAGAAAGCTATAGTATCTGCTATTAATGGAGATAGATTACTTATGGAATCTGAGGTTAAAAAGTTATCTTTGTATGCTGATGGCAGTATAATTGAAGAAAGTGATGTAAAAAAATGTTGTATTGCTTATAGTCAAGATGGTTTAAGTGATTTGTGCATTAAGCTTGCTGATAAAGATACAAGCTTTTTTGTTTTACTAGATGGCTTTGTGTACAAAGGTGTTAAGGTGCCAACTATTATACGTTATTTACAAAATTATTTTTCACAAATGTTAAAAATACAGTGCTTTATAGAAAGAGGTGAATCTTTTGAAAATGCTATTGCTATGATGAATCCTCCTATATTTTTTCATTTAGCAAATGCCATAAAAAGACAGCTATCTTTTTGGAGTATGGATTATATTAATAAAATAATAAGAATTTTGCTTTCTATGGAGATTGATGATTGCAAGATGTTTCATAAGATTGATATTGAGATATTATCTTTCTTTGCTTATAGAGTTTTTAGCAATAATTTAGATTTAAAACCATATTCTGACATTACGTAAGTAATTTGAATCAGTAGCACTATTTGGATCTATATAACCTCATGTTTTATTTGTATAGGTTTTTTGTGATTGTTGTGCTAAATATAAAGTGTGCTGATTGATGAATTTATGTTTTTTTTCTTATTTTTATATAAAATGCACCATCCCCACCATCTTTTTTCATTGCCTGTGAATAGTAGCTTATGTAGTTTTTTAGTTCTGTTTGTAACAGCCATTTTGATAAGTTGCCTTTGATTGACTCATGTTTTTTCTTATTATGTAAATCACCTTTACCAGTTATAACAAGAAGTGATCTATTTTTTTGCTCATAGTTAGTTTTAATTGTATAAAGCAGCAGCTCAAATGCTTCTTGTAATGTGCAGCCATGCAAATCTAGTTTCTGTATACCCATATGTAAGAAATTTTTGTACTGTTTACGTGTTATTTTGGCAATACTGATCTGCTTATCTGGTATATCTCTTGTTTTTGGTGGCATGCTAAATGATTGCACAGGTTTACTTGCAAAATGTCTATCCTGCATTGCTTTTGGTGGCATTATGCTAATTTTTTTATTTTGTTTTATTGGCTTAACATTTTTTATAACCTCTAACCAAAAATTTATATCATTTTGGCTTGGTGGGATTTTTTTACTCATTTATTGATTGCTGACACAATAGTTATATTTGATCCCAATGGTTTGTTTTGCTGACTAGATTTGCGATAGCTAAAATAATTTTCATGGCTGTATGTGTTAAGCATTGTGTCATTTATGTTTACTATACCTAAATTTTTTAGCTTGTTTTTTATAAATTCAGGGAGATTGAAGAGCTGTTTAGTGTCATTTTTTATTGAGATGAAGAATTTTCTATTATTTTTGTCATCATCAAGAAATGCATGAAAAAAATCATTATCAACCTCATAACATTCTTGGCGGATACATGGGCCAATATTAATTTGTATATTTTGAATAGAAGATCCTGCAGTGGTCATAGATTTAATCATATTTTCTAGAATATTATTTTTTGCCCCTCTCCACCCTGTATGTGCAATGCCTGTAATTTTGCTTTTTTGGTCTATTGCAACAACAGGAACACAGTCTGCATGAAAAGCACATAGCACAATGTTTTTCTGTCTTGATACTAGAGCATCTGATTGTTGTATGGATATGCTGCCATTAGGCATCTGCTCTATATTTACAGTTTTACTAGAATGTGTTTGTTGCATTATACATATATGCTTTGTCATTGGCATTAATGTTTTGATTGCTTTCTCTATATTGGAGAGTTGAGTTTTTGCTATTTCTTTAAAAGAGAAGCCTAGACCCAAATCTTTACCATAAGTTTTAATGATAAATTTAATATTAGAGATTGTTTGCATTGTTTATATATTTTTTAATTTTTATTAATATTAATAACTATTTTATAGTGAAACAACATAATAGTTTTGCTTAGATGTTTTTGTTTTTAGATAAAAACTTTATGTATATGATTTTCAATTTAGTAATACTAATTGATGAGTTTGTTATTTGGCATAGTAGTTAAAATAAATTTTTTGCACTTAATACTTAATAACATTAAATCAATACACTTGTTTTTTTTGTTTTAACATTATTCATCCTGTTGTTAACTATTGGTTATTGTTAAAATTTTATACAGAATATATCATATTAGTTTGGCTGTCTGTAAGGTTTTTATAAATGCTTAGATTAGTAATATTCATTGTATCACTTGTCTGTTTTGCAAGCATATCATGTGCAGGACTTATGGGTGATATTTATGTAAGTAATGCAGCAGGAATTGGCTTAATGAAGTCTAGCTCTTTTTTAATAGCAGGCCTAGATGATAATGGGAATAGTATTATTGAAGGTGAGGCATTTGCAAATTATGACAATGAGATTGATTTTAACTTTCTTATTGGCTATAATTTATTTGATTCTGTGTCAGTAGAGGGTGCAGCAAGATTGGCACATGCTGATTTCAAAACAAATATACCAAAGGTTGATGGTTTGCCAGGTGGACTTATAGAAAGTGCCTTGCAATTATTGTCTGTATCAGCTGGTATTAATTATGAAATTACTACTAAAGGTAGTGTAGCACCATTTATTGGGATTTTTGTCACATCTAATCAAAGTAAATTTTTTGATGCATATAGTGTTACTACGGGATTTGGTGGTAAGGCTGGTGTCAATATTATATTAAAAGAATCTATACATGCTTTTACAGTTTATGAAGCAAGCTCTATAAAGAAACCATCTTTTAACAGCATTGCAGTTTCTGCTTTATCAGCAACTGATGTGGACAATAGTGATACAGATTCAGGTTCGGATTCAAGTAGTGTAACTAATGGCAATAAACAATGTTTTTTTCAGGATAATTTTGTTCGTAGTGTATTTACATTGGGATTGAAATTTATAATGTAATTAGATTATTTATTTTTGTTGACATTAGCACTACTTCATTTAATAATTAATTATATAGGGTGTTTAGCTCAGCTGGTTAGAGCGTTTGCGTGACATGCAAGAGGTCATTGGTTCGAGTCCAGTATCACCCATTTAAATACGATTTGATATGAGTAAAGCATTATTTTTAATTATACTGCTATTTGCAAATTTTTCCTATGCATATAAAGGTGATTTTAGCACATCTTTTTCTGTTGGCAGCTTTTTTTTTCCAAATACAGAAACTGGTGAATTCACTTCTGATAGTAAGTTTGTAAAAAATGGAAATTTTAATCTTGATTTTGATAATAAGTTTTTTGCCTTAGAAGGTGCTGCTAATTATGAGATAACAGATATTGTAGCTATTGCAGCTAATGGTATTTTTGTGCAAAACAAGGTAAATACTGCATTTATTCCTAAGGTATCAGATTCTAGTGGCACACCATTTGATCATTCATCGAATGTTGCCTGTGGTTTTATTAATGTAACAATGAAATTTGATAATAAATTAGATATAGCACCATTTCTTGGCATTGGTGCAGGCATGTCATCAGTGTCATTTTTTATCTATAATTCAATTAATCTTGCATACCAAGGTTTTGCAGGTATGGAGCTGCCTCTTACTAGTAATGTTTTGCTTACTTCATATATTAGATATATACAATTTAATAAAGTTAATTTTAAAGTATCAAGTGTTAGTTATATTGACAGCTTAAAAGTCAAACAAACTGAAGCAGTTGATGGCAGATTTGAATTTGATAGTATTAAAGCAGTTTTTGTTAATATGGGTATCAAATTTGTTTTTTAGTTAGGTTTTTATGTCATCAAGAGTTACTGAAGTTAGGGTGGGTAATTTTATTAAATTACCAAAAGATAATGTTGATAATATCTATTGCATTACAAACATTGAGTATACTATGAAGGGTAGAGGTAGCTCTTCTTATGATTTACATTTAAGAATAGTTGCTGGTAACGATGTGGGTAAAAGCAATGTTAGAAAGCGTTTAAGTGCTAGTGATAAGGTAGATATTCTTTTTGTGGAAGAGAGGAACTATGAATATTTATATTCATATGATGATCTAATTGTATTTATGTGTATTGATCCTGTTGAGCAAATAGATCTTAGAAGTAGTATTATTGGTGATAGAGTTGTTTTTCTTGAGCCTGGCATGAATGTTGCTGTTTTATTTTGTGAGTCTATACCTATATCAATTAAGCTTCCCACAAAACTTGTGGTTGATATAGAGGAAGCAGAACCAGTTATAAAAGGACAGACAGCTAGTGCATCATCCAAAGTAGCTATTATCAAAAATGGCATTAAGATTATGGTGCCACAATTTATTAAAGCAGGAGATAAGGTTATTATCTCAACTACTGATTTATCATATATTTCACGTGCATAGATCAATTTTTGTTCACTAATGCTTTTTAATAGATGTATTATTATTAAGGTTTTATAAATTTTTATGCTATAAAGAATTTACACATAGTGATAAATTGCCATTAGGTGATAGTCTTTAATAGTATGTTTAATTAATGTTGTTGTATGCTAAGTGCTGCTTGTTTTTAAACACAGTATATTTATTTATATGGTTGATTATTTATGCTTAGTATTTTGAAGTATTGAGTCAATATTATTTTATTCTAAACTGTAAGTGTTGTATAGTAAATAATTTACAAGATTATATTAAAAATATGCTATGCATGTTAAAATTAGCAGGATTTTTTTTAGCATAGATTAATGACATTATAAATAATTATTTATTTAATTTTTTTGTAAATGATTTTTATGGGTATACTACCTAATTATTACTTTTTAGATTCAATTATTTGCATCATTGCCCAAGGTAATATGCCATTATGTCTTATGTAACTTGTATCAATGGTTGTTTTTGCAGCACATTTCATGTATAGTTTTGTTTTATTTTGGTCTGGGTATTGTATTATACACTCAACCTTGCCATTTGGTTTTAGCTGGCTGTTGAGCTTAGGGAAGCTTATTAACTCATATCCAGATAACTTAAGACTGGCTGCATTACTTTCTATGAAAATTAATGGTATGATGCCTACACCAATAAGATTAGAAAGGTGTATTCTTTCAAAGCTCTCAGCTATAACTACCTTAACACCAAGCAGACTGGTGCCTTTTGCTGCCCAATCTCTGCTAGATCCCATTCCATAATCTTTTCCAGCTATTACTACTAAGTCATTTTTATTTTTATATAACATAGCTGCATCAAATATATTCATTACCTTGTTGCTAGGTATATGCCTAGTGATACCACCCTCAGTTTCTTTAACCATAAGATTTTTGATTCTTATATTGCTGAATGTGCCTCGCATCATTATGTGATGATTGCCACGCCTTGAACCATATGAATTGAAGTCTTTACTTTTTACTTTGTTTTTCTTGAGGAATTTTGCTGCTGCTGAATCTTTCGCTATTGTACCTGCGGGTGATATGTGATCAGTGGTTATGCCATCACCAAAGATTGCTAAAATATGTGCATTTACAATATCAAGATTTCTATCTTGTTTCATATTGTCAAAATATGGTGGGTTTTGTATATATAGATCATCTTCATCCCATTGGTATGTCATTTCTGCTTTACTATCTAAAGCAAGCCATTCTGGGCTGTCTCTTAATGAATTTTTATAATTTTCAGTAAACATACTACCATTAATGGTGTTTTTTACTGCCAAATTTATTTCTAGTTGTTTTGGCAATACATCTTTTAAGTATACTGGTTTGTTGTTTTTGCTAAATCCAATTGGTTCTTTTAGTAAATTGGTGCACATATTGCCAACTACAGCATGTACAACTACCATAATTGGAGACATTAAGTAATTAGATTTTGTTAATTGATTTATCCTGCCTTCAAAGTTACGATTACCCGATAAAACAGCTGCAACATCTAGATCTTTATCTATAATTTGTTTTGTTACATCTTCATTGAGAGCACCAGAGTTGCCTATGCATGTTGTACATCCATATCCCACAAGATTAAAACCCAAATTTTCAAGGTATTCTGTTAAACCTAGTTTATCCAGATATTCACTCACTACTCTTGATCCTGGTGCTAAGGATGTTTTAACCCATGGTTTTGTTTTAAGGCCATACTTCACAATGTTTTTAGCAATCATACCTGCACCTATCATTACATATGGATTGGAAGTGTTTGTGCAACTAGTTATTGCTGCAATAACTACATCGCCATTTTTTAGTTGATAATTTTTGTTTTGTGCATTTTTTTGTATATTGCTGTTAGTTTTTTTATCACAATGTATTTTTGTACTTGATATTGTCAGCAAATCTTGAGGTCTTTTTGGGCCTGCATATGATATTTTGCTATTGCTAATATCAATTTCAATAATTTCACTAAACTGTGGCTCTTCTTTGTACTGTCCATACAGTCCTTGTAATTTCCAATATTGTTGGATTATTTCTATAAGATTACGTGGACGACCAGTAAGAGTGAGGTATTCTATTGTTTGATCATCAACAGCAAAAAATCCACAGGTAGCGCCATACTCTGGAGACATGTTGGATATCGTAGCTCTATCTGCAAGAGATAAGTTGTCTACCCCTTTTCCATAGAATTCTACAAATTTAGATACAACATTTTTTTTACGTAGTATATTGGTTATTAATAATACAACATCAGTGGCTGTAGCTTCTGCTGGTTTTTTTCCTACTAGCTTAACACCAACTATCTGTGGTATTGGCATTACTAAGGGCTTTCCAAGCATTGAAGCTTCTGCTTCTATGCCACCAACTCCCCAGCCTAAAACACCAAGTGCATTAATCATAGTGGTATGGCTATCTGTACCAAGTAATGTGTCTGGATACAACATGTTATCTGTGCCATTTTTATGTACCATAACTACATTAGCTAGAAATTCAAGGTTGATTTGATGACATATTCCAATTCCAGGTGGAAAAATATTAAGGTTGCTAAAAGATTTTTGTGCCCAATGCAAGAATTTATAGCGCTCTTTATTTCGTCTATATTCCTCTTTTATATTTTGTTTAAATGCATTTTTTGAACCAAAATAATCTACTTGTACTGAGTGGTCTATAATTAGATCTACAGGTATTAGTGGGTTTATGTTATTTAATGCTATATTGGCATTTTTTGCTGCATTACGCATGCTTGCAAGATCAACTAATGCTGGGACTCCAGTAAAGTCTTGCATTAGTATTCGGCTAGGCATGAAGTTTATTTCTAGGTTATTATTTAAATTTGGCCAGTTTTTTAATGTTTTGAGTTTTTTAATATTAAGACTTTCCGATCCACGTATGCTATTTTCTAACAATATTTTTAGTGATTTAGGCAGTGTTTGTTGCTGTATATTTAAATGCTGTGAAATTTTGTCAATACTGAAATACGAATATTTTTTTTTAGCAATTTTTATTGAGTCAATGAATTCTTTTTTATTAAAAGGCATTGTGATATAATTAAATAATTATTTTTTCACATCCCACTACTTATTGTTGTTTAAGTCAATATTTGGGTATTTTTGATCAATGGATTTAACTAATTATCAATCATTGAATAATTTTTCAAAAAGACTTTCAAGGGGTAGCAAGATTATGGTTGCCATGTCTGGAGGCGTTGATAGCTCAACTGTTGCTGCAATTCTCAAAGATTATGGCTATAATGTTGTTGGAGCTACACTGCTGCTTTATCCAGATAATGAGACTTCTAAGTCTAGTAATGGTAAATCCTGTTGTGCAACAGCAGATATAATAGATGCTAAAAAAGTGGCGCAACAAATTGGTATTTCACACTATACTATAGATTGTGTTAGTCTTTTTCAAGAGAAGGTAATTAATTATTTTGTTAATTCGTATATTAATGGATTAACACCTATACCATGTTCTAAATGTAATGAGTTAGTTAAATTTGGCTATTTGCTTGATTTTGCAAAAAATTCTGGTTGTGATGCACTAGTTACTGGTCATTATGTTGAGAAAAAATTTAAGAATGGTATTAATGAACTTCATACTGGCATTGATAATAAAAAAGACCAAAGTTATTTTGTTTTTAGCCTTACACAAGATCAATTAAACTTTGTGGAATTTCCATTAGGTGGATTGAGTAAGAATGAGACTCGCAGCTTGGCAGCTAGTTATGGTTTAAGTGTAAGCAAAAAAAAGGAGAGTCAGGATATTTGTTTTGTAACTAATGGATATGTTAATTTTATTAGCAGAGAATCAGGAGATAAGATTTGTAAGAGAGGTGAAATAGTTAACACTAGTGGTGATTTTTTAGGATTTCACAATGGTATAATTAATTATACCATAGGGCAACGCAAGGGTATCGGCTTGAGTATTGGCACTGATCCTTTGTATGTAATTCATATTGATGCACTTAACAATAGAATAATTGTTGGTCATAAAGATGAATTAAAAGGTAGTTTATTTTATATAGAAAATATAAATTGGATAAATAATGATGCTGAAATGCATTTAGGTAAAACAATTGATGTTTGCATTAGGGCAAATTCTAATAGAATTGAGGCAGTAGTGTCATTAGATGAATGTGGTCAGGTTTTGTGTAAGGTTATGGTTCCATGTTTTGCTATTGCACCTGGGCAAGCATGTGTTATGTACAGCGGTTCAAGGGTTTTAGGTGGTGGTTGGATCAAACTACTGGAAAAAAGTTGAATTTATTGTTTGTTAATAGTTTAGTTGATTAGTTGCATTATAGATTTGTTATTATATTATTAGTCATTTTTGATTGTATTGTGTGACATGTATAGAGATTGAAAGCTTTATTGAGATATTTAAATTTATTAAATTGTTTATCTTAAATTGACTTTGGTTTATTTTGGTTATATAAAAAGTGATTATTGTGTTTTGTTGGTGTGATGAGTAAGAGTAAAAAAGATTCTATAATAGAAGTTATTGGTGTAGTTACTGAGGTTTTGCCTAATGCAAATTTTAAAGTTAGGATTGATAATGGGCATGAAATATTGGCACATACTGCTGGTAAAATTCGTAAACGTAGAATTAGAATTCTTGCTGGCGATAGAGTAAGCATGGAGATGAGTGTATATGATAAAAATCGTGCACGTATAGTTTATAGAGAAAAGGGTGATGGTGGAGCTGGTAGTGCCAGGACTGCAAAAATTTAGGCTGCAATTAACTAATCCATTGTTGTTGGCATCAGGGTCGCCAAGAAGAAAAGAGTTATTGGCAAAAATTGGTGTTTTCCCCACATTAATTAAGAATCCCAATGTGGATGAGAGAATAAGAAAGAATGAATCAGCTAAGTGTTATACGCTTAGAATGGCTAAATTAAAAATATCAACATTTCGTGATTGTTTGCAATACTCAGATTATATTATGCTGAGTGCAGATACTGTTGTTGTACTTTCTGGACAGGTATTAGGCAAACCATCTGATATAAATGAGGCTAAAAATTTTTTATGTAAGATGTCAGGTAGAAGACATAGGATTTACTCTAGTTTGTGTTTTGTTACTCCATCTCGTAATATTATCTTGAGAACTGTGGTTAGTATAGTGAAAATAAAATGTCTTAGTAGTAAAGAAATTGACTTTTATTTATCTACAGGTGAGTGGCAAGGTAAAGCTGGTGGTTATGCCTTGCAAGGTTTTGCAGATGCTTTTGTTCAGTGGTTTAGAGGATCTTATTCAGCAGCTGTGGGATTGCCACTTTGTCAAGTATATAAAGTCATTGATAACTATTTATTACGTTAAAATTCTTGACAAAAATTTTTATTATATTATTATTTTAATTTACAATTAAGTAATTTAAGAGATGGATAAATGAGTGGTGATGCTGAGGTTGCAAATAATGATTCATATACAAAAAATTCACCATTTGCTAATTTAAAGAAGCAGCAGTTTTTTCATAGAAAGCGTCTATGCCCACTGCATGGTAATACAAATGAAGAAATTTCATTTAAGAATCCAGATTTATTAAAAAAATTTATATCTGAACGTGGTAGGATATTGCCTAGTAGAATTACCTCTGTTTCACATAACAAGCAGTTGCTGCTAGCGCGACAGATAAAAATAGCTCGTTATTTATCTATATTGCCTTATCAGTCAAATTAACAAGAGTTTGTAATTATGGATGTTATTTTAGTTAGTAGTAGGCGTGGCCTTGGAAAGGTGGGGGATGTTGTAAAAGTTAAAGATGGTTATGCCAGAAACTATTTGCTACCCAATGGTTTTGCAGTTTATGCTACTCAGGAAAATAAGGATAAGCTTACTGCAATGCGTGAAAAACTTGATGCTGAAAATCATAAGGCATGGGAAATAGCTAAAAAGTTAGTAGAAGAAATACAGGGTAAAATGATTTCTATTGTTAGGCAAGTGGGAAATAATAATAAGTTATTTGGATCAGTATTAGCACGTGATATATCTGCAAGTTTAAGTAATATGGGTCATAAAATAGCAAAAGATTTTATTCTTATAAGAAAACCAATAAAATTTTCTGGTGTTCATCCAGTAGAAATTAACCTACATTATGATGTATCTACTGTTGTTTATGTGAGTGTTGCCCACTCAGAGAATGAGACTAGGGAGCTTTATGATAATTTTATCAAATCTTCAGCTTCCTCTAATCAATAATCAGTAATTTTATTAATCTAACTTGCTGTGTTTTTATTTGATTTAATAAAAAAAATTTTTACTTTATCTCCTGTGACTATAGGAGAAAAGGTTGGTAGCATAGTTCTTTTTTCTTTAGTTATATTGTTTTGTCATGCTGCAAACCCATGGATTTTATCAACTTTAATTGGTAATGGATCTGTTGCTCTTGGTTTTATGTTTTCTGTGTATATTCTAGAGATTTTATGTATGACATTCTGTGGTATATCTGGCATTCTAATTGGTTACAATTGTATTAAAAATGGTATTAGTCCTATTGAACCAGAATCATTAAATCATGCTGAAATTAATCAGTCCAAAATTTTTAATGATGATAACTCATGCACTTCATCTATTATGTCAGAAGTCACTCCAGAAAAATATGGTGAAAATATTGTTGACAATAAACAAATTCATCAGATATAGGCAGATCAATAGCATGTATTTAGTCACTACATTGTGTTATATCCTGCTTGTTTTTTATATAATTATTTATAATTTTTTTAAACTCACTGAGTATGCATCCTTCATTATGTAGTGTGCAATGTTTTTGTCCATTTATATATACAACTGCAGATGGATGTTCAGCATTGCCTGGCAAACTTAAGCCAATATCTGCATGTTTGCTTTCCCCAGGACCATTTACTATGCATCCCATAATTGCTATTTTTAGCTCATTTGTTTTGCTGTATAGAGAGAGCCAATACTGATGATTTTTTTCTATGTATTGCTGTATTCCTTGTACAAGTTGTTTGAAATATTGGTTATTTGTGCGTCCACACCCAGGACAAGATGTAATAGCTGGTGAAAATGATTGTAGTCCCATTGCCTGTAATATTTGTTGGCATATTTTGACTTCATATGAGCGTGGTTTGTTAATGTTAGTAGTTGATGCTCTAATAGTATCACCATAGCCATTATATAGTAACACTGACATTGCAGTGGCAGTTTTTAATGCACCATGCTCATCGTTTCCTGCTTCTGTTAGGCCAATATGCAGTGCACAATTACTCTTTTTTGCTATTTTTTGATATACATCTATTACATCTATAGGGTTGCTAATTTTACATGATAGTACTATTTGGTTTTCTGTCATGCCAGTTTTAACTGCAAGTTTTACGCTCTGTATTGTTGAGGTTATGAGTGCACATTTTATTATTTCATTGTATGATTTGGGATTGATAGAGGTATTATTTTTATCAATTAGTTCATTCATTAATGTTGTATCAATACTGCCCCAGTTTGCACCAATTCTTAATGCTTTGTTATAGTATATGTTGGAAAATGGTGTTTTGCCAATAGCATCTTGTTTTAATAAGGTTTCAATTATTGAAATGAAGTTTACATCTTTTTTATTGCCAAAACCAACATTACCAGGGTTAATTCTATATTTGTCTAAAGCCATTGCACATGAAGGGTATTTCTTTAACAAAATATGCCCATTATAATGAAAACAGCCAACTAGTGGTATATTACAACCTTTTTCAATTAATTGTTGTTTAATATAAGGCACAGCATTTGCTGCTTCATCATCATTAACTGTTATACGAACTATTTTGGATCCTGCATTTTTTAGATCTATGATTTGCTGAACAGTAGATTTAATATCTGCAGTATTGGAGTTTGTCATAGATTGTATAGCTATGTTCAGAGCTCCTCCTATTGTAATACCACCTATATTGGTTATATGAGTTGTATGTCTAGCTCTCATATTTGATTAAAAACTTTATTCTATATTTAGAGCATTTTAGATTATTTTTCTAAGGTATTGCAAGTTTATAGTGCTTAGATTGTTTCATAGTTTATTCTTAGATTATAAGATTTTATTTTTCTAAAATTTATTTATAAAAATACAGTTTATAAAAATACAGTTAGTGTTTTAGTATTTTGCTTATTGATCTAAAGTTAGTAAATTGGTTAGTTTTGCTGGAGCTGACTGAACTTTAGATAATATTTTGTTAAAAATAATGGTTAATTTTATAATTTAATTATTACATAGGAAATTATGTTGTATAATGTGGCTTATATTTAATAGTAGCAATTGACTTGTTTGGGTTGTATTGCTATACTGCATACTAAATTATTCTTTAACATTTTCTATGCCAACTATTAATCAATTAATAAAAAAACCACGTGTATCTAAAAGGGTTATTAATAAAGTTCCAGCATTGGCAAGAAACCCCCAAAAAAGAGGTGTTTGTATAAAGGTTTATACTACAACACCCAAGAAACCAAACTCTGCTATGCGTAAAGTTGCCAGAATTAGATTAGTAAATTCTATGGAAGTTATTGGCTATATTCCAGGTGAGGGGCATAATCTTCAGGAGCACTCTGTTGTTTTGATTAGAGGTGGTCGTGTTCAAGATTTACCGGGTGTACGTTATCATATTGTGCGTGGTGCACTTGATACACAGGGTGTAAAAGATAGAAAAAAAGGAAGATCCAAATATGGTGCAAAAAAGCCAAAAAATTAATTATTTATTTAGGTATATTTAATGTCTCGCAGAAGAATAGCTAAAAAAAGATCAATTACTTTAGATCCAATATATGGCGATATAAAGATTGCAAAATTTATTAATATATTAATGTTACGTGGACAAAAAACTACTGCAGAAAATATATTGTATAAATCTTTAGCAAAAGCTAGTAAAAAATCCAGTATTGATTGCTTGGAGTTATTTCATAAAGCATTAGAAAATGTTAGGCCATTAGTGGAAGTTAGATCACGCAGAGTTGGTGGTGCAACTTATCAAGTTCCTGTAGATGTTAATGAGAGCCGCTCATGGGTTTTAGGTATGCGTTTTATTATTCAATCTGCTAGAAAAAAGACTGGTAGTGACATGGCTTCACGATTATCTATAGAGCTAATGGATGCATATAATAAAAAGGGCGATGCAATTAAATTAAAAGAAGAGAAGCACAAAACTGCTGAAGCAAATAGGGCTTTTTCACAGTTTAGATGGTAATATTAATATTGGTAGTTTTTATTTATGACACAAAATATAGAGTATCTTAATTTTTACAGAAATATTGGCATTATGGCTCATATAGATGCAGGAAAAACTACAACTACAGAGAGGATTTTGTACTACACAGGAAGAGTTCATAAGATTGGTGAAGTTCATGAAGGGGCTGCAACAATGGATTTTATGGAACAAGAGAAAGAGCGTGGTATTACAATCACTTCTGCAGCAACAAAGTGTAGTTGGTTTAGGAATGATAAAGATTATGTAGTCAATATCATTGATACCCCAGGCCATGTTGATTTTACTATTGAAGTAGAGCGTTCATTAAGAGTTTTGGATGGTGGAGTTGTTGTATTTGATGGTGTTGCTGGTGTTGAGCCACAATCTGAGGTTGTCTGGAGACAGGCTGATAGATACAAAGTTCCTCGTATATGTTTTGTAAATAAAATGGATCGCACTGGCGCTGATTTTTTTAAGTGTGTTGATATGATTAAAGATAGACTGGGCATTTGTCCTTTGGTAACACACTTACCAATTGGCACTGAAGATAAACATGTTGGTATAATAGATCTACTTACAATGAAAGCATTGGTTTGGGATGGTTCAGAACTTGGTGCTAAATATAATATTGTTGATATTGACAATGATCACATAGAAATTGCCAAGAAGTACAATACAATACTTATTGAAAAAGTAGTTGAAGTTGATGAGTCAATTACTGAAAAATATTTAGATACAGGAGAAGTTACTTTAGATGAGCTTAGACAATGCATTAGGCGTGGTACAATAGCAGGTATTTTTGTGCCTGTAATGTGTGGTTCTGCATTTAAGAATAAAGGTGTTCAGCCTCTTTTAGATGCTGTAATTGATTATTTACCTTCACCTTTAGATAATGAAATTGTTTCAGGAATTGGAGTTGATGATGGTCAGGAACTAACAAGAAAATGTGTACCAAGTGAATCATTTGCTGCATTAGCATTTAAGATAATGAATGATCCATTTGTTGGTAGCATTACTTTTTTACGTATATATTCTGGAGTCTTGCAATCTGGTGATACTGTTTGGAATTCTACTAAAGGCGATAAGGAGCGGATTGGCAGAATGCTTTTAATGCATGCCAATAATAGAGAGGATATTAAAAAAGCAAAAGCAGGTGATATAGTTGCATTGGCAGCCTTAAAAAAAGTTACAACAGGAGATACTTTATGCTCTATATCTGATAAGATTATTTTGGAAAAAATTGATTTACCAGTACCAGTAATAGAATTAGCTATAGAGCCAAAATCAGTTGCAGATCAAGAGAAAATGGCAGTTGCATTATCTCGTTTAACAGCAGAAGATCCATCATTACATATGTCATTTGATGATGAGAGCTCGCAAACTATACTGAAAGGCATGGGTGAGTTACATTTAGAAATTATTGTTGATCGCTTGAGAAGAGAATTTAATGTTGAAGTTAGTGTTGGAAAACCTCAGGTAGCATATCGTGAAGCAATAACAAAAAGTGTTGAAATTGATTATACTCATAAAAAGCAAACAGGTGGTGCTGGACAGTTTGCAAGAGTAAAGATTATTTTTGAACCATTGTCAGATGATACTGAGGATAATTTTGAATTTGAAAGCTGTATTACTGGTGGTGCTATTCCTAAGGAATATATACCAGGTGTAAAAAAGGGCTTGGAATCAATAATGGGAAATGGTATGATTGCTGGGTATCCAGTAATCAAGTTAAAAGCTAAATTAATGGATGGTGCATTCCATGATGTTGATTCTAGTGTTTTGGCTTTTGAATTGGCGGCTAAAGGGGCATTTAAAGATTTGGCAACAAAAGCTGGTCCATGTATATTAGAGCCAGTAATGAAAGTTGAAATTATTACTCCTGAGGATTATTTAGGTGATATAATTGGTGATATTAATTCACGTAGAGGATTGATTGAAAGTGTTGATGCAGACAAGAATGTACAATATGTTCATGCTATGGTGCCATTAGCTAATATGTTTGGTTATATTAATGATTTGCGTTCAGCATCGCAGGGTAGAGCACAGTATAGTATGCATTTTTCAAGCTATCAAAAAGTGCCTGATAGTATTGTTGAAAAAATAAAAGAACAAAAATAATTCTGGAGGAACAAAAATGGCCGAGTTTGTGAGAGAAAAACCTCATGTTAATGTTGGC